>NZ_JBEPLY010000010.1:0-176291 GCF_040545495.1 Martelella mangrovi | reverse complement strand
AGATCGGCATTGACGAGATCGAGGTCGGCGGACGGGTCGAAGGTCGTGGTGTCGGTGTCCGGTGCAAAGGTCAGAACCAGCGTGCCGTCCTGGCCATTGTCGGTGATGACGACCTCGACCTCGGGGCCGGTCAGATCCAGCGTTGCGGTTTCCGTATCCGAGATCGGGTTACCGTCGGCATCCTGAACAGGATTGCCGTTTTCATCCGTCACTGTGCCGGTGATTTCGACATCGCCCTCGGCAATATCGTCACGCGGGATATCGTAGGACCAGTTTCCGTCCTCATCGACCGGGATCGGATCGGACACGGTCGTGCCGCCATTCCCGTCGGGATAGGTTACGACGACATAATCGCCGGTACTGTTTCCGCTGACCGAAACGCGGTCACCGGCCGGATCATCGGCAATGTCCTGCACATCCAGTTCGGGAAAGACCGGAGCCGGTCCATCTCCATCGCCGTCATCAAAGCCAAGCGCCAGCCCGCCTGCCGCAGCGGCGCCAACACCGAGCAACGCTGCAAGCGGGAACGGTGCGGCCGTATCCGCGCCGATCTCGGCAAAGGCAAAATCGCTCCATGGACCGGAATACTGCCCCCACCAGGCAACGCCGTCATTGTCAACGAGAACAAGTTCGCTCCGGTCATCACCGAAATTGACGAAAAAATCGCCAATGACAATCGTCTCGCCACTCGTTGTGACGATCACCAGATCATTACCGTTCTGTTCGAATGAAGCGACGTTTTCCGGCGCTACCGGAAGTTTAACGACAGACGCCTCGTCGAGCTGAAGGTTTCCGACGGGCTGACGATGCTGGGAGCCATCGTTCTTGTCGACAATGATTGCATCCATGAGGCTATTCCTTGAATAATTCCATCAAAATGTTAGCGCAACCACATCCAATAGTGGTTTTTCGCCGGTTTCTTGGCGCTTCGATCTTTTGTATTGGAGACCCGAGTGGCGCTTTGGCCAACTACTACCTTTACGGGATGCCCTAACGTAAGTTCGTGTCAACTGCAAGGCGTGTAAGCCATTTTTCCTGAACTGAATATGAATTTTCGATCGATTTTAAGGCAATGTTTTTATTGTTTAATCCCTACTTTTAGACTTTCAGCACCGCTAAATGCCTTGAAAATCAGGCGTTGCCGGTGAAACGTTCAATCAAATGATCTGGTCAATTTATGACAGAAATTTAACATTTAAATTGTCAATTTTAATGCCACGATCGTTGGATTAGTGGTTCCTAATTGAGCGTTTCCCTGCACAACAAGCGGTTTTCATGCACCCTCTATAGTTGTATTAATTAACACAAACCAATGATACCCGCCATGACATGTAGATTGCCCATTGCCGGTGACATGCAGTCATGTGCGCAGCGCGTCAGCCAAATCTTAGTACACGCTAACGCTGCAGCCTTCCGCTCCAGGCGCCAAAAATCCGGTTTTGAAGGAGTGTTTTGGGCAAGCGTCATCGACGCCGCGAATAACGGGACGCGGTTATGTGCCGGTTTCGTACACGCCGTTTACAGCCCGCGTGAGAATCGCCGGATTGGCCTCACGAAACGACAATCAGCTGTCGCGGAAAGGCGGTCAGGCGCCGCCCGCGGTCGGGCGTCACAGCAACGGTTTCCGAAAAACCCAGCCCCTGTGCGCTGGCGTAAAGATGGAAAACCATGCCCGTTTCCAGAGGCCAGTCGGCGCCGGGCAGCAGGACGCGGGAGAAATCGCTGACCCGCGGCGTGCGGCCGTAAATGCCGAGCGTATAGCCGGAAACATTCGGAAAGGTCTTGCGCAGGCCCTCTTCTAGAAGCGGTCTGCGCAGGATGGCGTCGACATCGCCTGCTCGCACACCGGGTTTCATCGCCGCCATCTGGGCATTCTGAAGCGCAATCAGCCGCTCGGCTACATGCCGGATTTGCGCGCCGGGTGGGCCGAAAACCACGGGCCGCATCATGCGGGCGCTGTAGGTGCGATATTCGGGCGTCAGTTCGACATGCAGGATATCGCCGGGGTCGAGGGTCTCGTCCTGCGGCGCGCCGTGCAGGAATTCATGATTTCCGCCCGATTTCAGGATCGGGCCTGTGCGGCTGTTGTCGCTGCCTTCCACCACCATGCGAGCTGCCGCCATGGCGGTTGCCTGCCGCACGGTCATGCCGGGTTTCAGCTTTTCCGCAAGCTCTTCCATCGTCGCATCGGCAATGGCGGCCGCGCGCTCCATCACGGCAATCTCCGCCGGGGACTTTACCCAGCGCAGGGCGTCGCCAATGCCGGGCATAGCAACGAACGAGGCCTCCGGCAATGCCGCTTCAAGACGGGCAAGCAGGTCCGGCGTCATCGAATAGGAGGCGGAATCATAGCCGATCCGCGCAGCGCCGAAACCGTGAGCCGCAATGCTGTTCGCCGTCACCGCAACCGGATCGTCGCTATCGTCATAGGCTTCGACCGTGTCGAACCAGACAGCATCGCGGCAGGGCGCGGCATCGAGGTCCCGGATCACGAACCAGGCTTCGCCGGAAAGCGGCAGGAAGCAGGGGCGGAACATGGTCTCCGATATGGTGTAGCCGCTCAACCAGCCGACGAACTCGGCGCTGGCCGCCAACAGAAGGTCGACGCCGGCGCGCTCCATGTCTGCCCGGGCGCGCGCCGCCCGGGCTTCGAATTCAGCCCGTTCGAACATGATCAGGCGACTTCGCAGACTTCGATCATCGCCAGCATGTAGACCTTGATCATGTCGATGAAATCGACGACGTCGACGCGCTCGTCGGGCATGGTGTTGTAGCGCCCGCCCGGTCCGCAAACGATGCCTTCCATGCCCAGTTCATGATAGAGATGGCCGGCATCGGAGCCATAGAAGCGGGAGGGAATATCCACGCCGGTCGGTTGCGGCACGCCGCGCACCGTTTCATAGGCCTTGTTGATGGCCTTGACGATCGGGCTTTCGGGCGAAACCTCGAAGGCCGGCATGTTCGGCACATTGTCGCGGTCCTTCGGAATGAGCTTGGCCTTCAGACCGGGGAACCGCTGTTCCAGTGCGTCGAGCTCGACCTGCATATCCTTCATCGCGCCCTCAAAGGTCTGGCCCGGCGCATAGCGGGCGGTTCCGCGAATGACGACGAAATCGGCCACCTGCGGCGGACGCCATTCCTCAAGGTTGCGGCCAAGCGCGCCGTGAACGACGCCGCAATGAACGCGGTTGATCGATTCGTGGGCGGGGCTGAGCGCGCCGGAAAACGTCATCGCGTTGAGACGCGGGATCAGATCGCAGGCCGCCATGATGGCATCAACGGCTTCCTCGCGTTTCGACAGGTGACGGGTGTCGCCGGTCAGCTCGATGGTAAAGCCGCTGCCTTCCGCATGCATGGTCAGCGCATAAAGGTCGGTGGGCTCGGAATTGATGAAATAGTCGGCCTTGTAGCCGGCCTTGATGGCATTATAGGTGCCGACGCCGCCCTGCAATTCGCCGACGACGAAGGTCAGGATGACATCGCCCTTCAGCTTGATCCCGGCGTCCTTCAGCGTCTTCAGCGCGCAGAAATAGGCCGCATCACCGGCCTTCATGTTGGAAACGCCGATCCCGTAGATAAACTTGTCGTCGACAATTCCGCCGACAGGGTCGATCGTCCAGCCTTCGGTCACCGGATTGGTGTCGAGGTGGCCGTTGAACAGCAGGCTCTTGCCGCCGCCCTGCCCTTTCCAGGTGCCGATGGCGTTGTAGCGCGTGCCGCCCTTGCCATCATCGAAGGCCTGAAGGTCGGAGACGACCCCAAGCGCTTCAAGCTCCTTCGCCATCACCTTGGCGAGTTCCTTCTCGCCTTCGGTCTCGGAGTGGCTGCGGTGCTGAACCATCATCGACAGAAAGTCGAGGCATGCTTTCTCGTCAACACGGTTGATGAGGTCTTTAGGGTCCATTTTGGTCTCCTTGCTAGAGCAATTCCAGCAAAGGGGAGAACCGGTTTGCATGCAGAATTGCGAAAATTACGTGGGCAGAGTGTCGTTTCGATGGGAGGGGGACCCGACACTCTGCCGCACAGCCTTGCAGGTCTGTCTACACAGACGCCTGCCGGGCAAGCGGAACGGGAACGGCGGCCAGCAGCCGGCGGGTATAATCCGCCGTTGCGGCCCCGGCGATATTGTCGGCGGGCAAAATCTCCATGAGATCGCCGCGATACATCACCGCGACGCGGTGGGCGATCTGGCGGATCAGGTTGAGATCGTGGGTAATGAACATATAGGCCGTGCCCTGCGCCCGATGCAGTTCCAGCAGCAGATCGACAATCGACGACTGGACCGACACATCGAGCGCCGATGTGATTTCATCGCAGATCACCAGACGCGGCTTCGAAGCAAAGGCGCGGGCAATCGCCACGCGCTGCTTCTCGCCGCCGGAAAGCTGGTGCGGGTAACGCCCGGCATAATCGGCCGGCAGATGCACCTGTTCCAGCAACGCGCCGATCCGCTCCTGAAGACGGCCCTCGCCCGGCGTGCCGAACAGTTTGAACGAGCGGCCGAGGATTTCGGAAATGCGCTGGCGCGGGTTGAGCGAGGCATCGGGATGCTGAAAGATAATCTGCACATCCTTGCGATAGGCCGCGTTCATGTCGCGCAGTCCGGTCAGCGGCCGCCCCTCGAAGGTGAAGCGCCCGTCAAAGGGCAAAAGCCCGGTCAGCGCCTTGGCAAGCGTGGATTTTCCCGATCCGCTTTCGCCGACAATGCCGAGAATTTCGCCCGGCCGAATGTCGAGACTGACATTGCGGTTGCCGTAAACCTGATCGGACCCCCGGCCCGCCAGCCGGTCAATGATCGACTTGCGCCCGTAGCGCACGCTGACATTGTCCACCGCAAGCAGCGGTTCGGCCTTCATGTCGGGAACCGTGTCCGTCAACCGGTGGTCCGGTTGCGGCACGGCAGCAATCAGCCGGCGGGTATAGTCGTGCTGCGGGTCGTGAAACACGGCATCGGCTTCACCCGTTTCCACCACATCGCCACGTTTGAGAACCGCCACCCGCGAGGCCGTGCGCGAGACAAGCGCCAGATCGTGGGAGATATAAAGCGAGGCGACGCCGGTTTCCGCCTGCAGATCGAGAAACAGATCGATAACCTGCCGGGAGGTGATGACGTCCAGCGCCGTTGTCGGCTCGTCGAAGATGATGCATTCAGGATTGCAGGCAAACGCCGTGGCGATCACCACGCGCTGTTTCTCGCCGCCGGAAACCTCGTGCGGCATCCGCTGCATCATCGCCGCCGGGGTCTTCAGCCCGACCCGGCCGAGCATGGCAATGCCTTCTTCCCAGGCCTGCTTGCGCGTCAGGCCGCGATGCTGTTCCAGCACTTCGGAAAGCTGCCGGCCGAGCGACAGCGTCGGGTTGAGCGATGTCGACGGGTCCTGAAACACCATCGATATCCGCCGGCCGCGAATGGCCTGCATATCTTTCTCGCCCAGCCCCTCCAGCTCATCGCCGCCAAGGCGGATCGCGCCGAATTTTTCAATGGCATTGCGCGGAAGATAGCGCATGATCGCCCAGGCCAGCGAGGTCTTGCCGGACCCGCTTTCGCCGACCAGGCCCAAAACCTCGCCGCGTTCAATGTGCAGGTTGATGTCGTTCAGCGCCGTAAACGGCCCGGCGGGTGTCTCGTAGGCCAGCGAATAGTTGCGGATTTCGAGAACGGGAGATGATTTTTCATTCAGCATGATCGTCTCCTCAGGCCGTCTTCGGGTTGAAGGCATCGCGCAGGCCGTCGCCCAGCAGGTTGAAGCCGATCGCCACCGTCGCGATGGCAAGGCAGGGCCAGAGCAGCAGCCAGACGGAGCGGTGCATGTACTGACGCGCCTCCGAAATCATCAGCCCCCATTCGGCCGCCGGCGGCTGCGCGCCAAGACCGAGGAAGGAGAGCGTGGCAAAGAGCAGAACCGCGAAGGAAACGCGGATGGTCATCTCGATGATGATCGGGGCCACCACATTCGGCAGCATTTCGCGCAGAACGATATAGGCGGTGCCCTCGCCGCGCGCGACGGCTGCGGAAACATAATCCTGCTTGCGCACCGAAAGCGCCACCGAGCGGGTGATGCGCGCCATGCCGGGCGCAAAGGCGATGGCGACCGACAGAAGCGCATTGACGGCGCTGGTGCCGAGCAGGTTGACGATCAGAAGTGCAAACAACAGGCTCGGGATCGCCATCACCGCATCGACGGTGCGCATGATCGCCTCATCGAAACGGCCGCCGAGATAGGCCGATGTGGTGCCGAGAACCGCACCGATGGCCGCGCCCAAAAGCGTGGCCGCAACGGCCATCAGCACCGTGGCGCGCGCGCCCACCAGAAGGCGGCTCAGGATATCGCGGCCATACTGGTCGGTCCCGAACAGATGGGTCATTTCCGGGCCCTGGAAACGGGCCAGCGGCGACATGTCTTCGGCACCATAAGGCGCCAGCATCGGTCCGAAAACGGCAGCCAGCAGCACGAGGACAACGAGGGCGGTCCCGATCGCGCCCTGCGGCGTGCGCACCAGGCGTTTCAGGAAATCAGTCATATTGGATCCTCTTGTCCAGCACGGCGTAAAGCAGATCGGCAATGAAATTCACGATGCAGTATGTCGCGGCCATGATCAGCGTTCCCGCCTGAATGGCCGGCAGGTCACGGGCCTGAATGGCGACAATCAGTGCACGGCCGATCCCCGGAATGGCGAAGATTTCCTCCACGACGATCACCCCGCCCAGAAGATAGCCGACATCGAGCGCGACGACGGTGATGGCGGGCAACAGCGAATTGCGCACGGCATGGCGGAAAAGAACAGTGCGGCGGGGCAAACCTTTAAGCGTTGCCGCGCGGATATAGTCGCTGTGCAGCACGTCCACGAGTTCGGAGCGGATCATGCGCGAAACATGCGCAATCATCACCACGGAGATGACGCAGACCGGCAGGATCAGATGCTGAAGACCGCCCCAGAAATTTTCCGTCAGCGGCACATAGCCTGTGGGCGGCAGCCATTTCATGTAATCGGCAAACAGGGTGATGGCCAGCGTCGCGGTCACGAATTCAGGCAGCGACACGCCGAGATAGGAAACCAGGCTGACGACCAGATCGGCAATGCGCCCGCGCCGCACCGCTGCCAGAATGCCGAGCGGCACGGCAATCACCAGCATCAGCGATATCGACAGCACGGCCAGGAGAAGCGAGCGCCCGAGCGCCTGCATCATCGCCGGGCCGACGGGCTGGCTGGTGCGCAGCGAAATGCCGAAATCGCCGCGAATGACATTGCCCACCCAGCGCAGATACTGCATCCAGAGCGGATCGTTGAGGTGCATCTGCGTGCGCAGCGCCGCAAGCGCCGCGTCGGTCGCGTTCTGGCCGAGCATCATCACCGCAGCATCGCCGGGCAGAACCTGCGTCATGGCAAAAACGATCAGCGACACGATGAACAGCGTGTAGACGATCAGCAGCAGGCGTTTGATCAGATAGGGTGTGGACAAACCGTCCTCCGTTTACACAGACGCGCCCGAGCAAACAGGCGGAAAACGTCCGTTACGCAGGAACTTCCGCGGCACCCGGCCGCGGAAGCGATAGAGATAATGACGGGCGCAATCAGCCGCGACGCGGCGCGTCTTCGGCCAGCCAGACCTCGTCGATCATGAACACGGCCGCGCGCGGGTGTACATCATAGCCGTTAACCCAGGACCGCTTGGCGCCGAGAATGTCCATGAACGCCGGAATGATCGACGGCACGTCCTCGTTCATCAGCTCCTGTGCCTTGCCGTAGAGCTCGGTACGCTTGGCCTCGTCAGCCGTGGCTCTGGCCTCGTCAACGAGCGCATCGAACTCGGTATTGTTCCAGCGCGTTTCGTTCCACGAAGCATCCGAGGTGTAAAGCAGCTTGAAGATGCCGTCGGCCGTCGGCTGCATGTTGTAAAAGCCGATGTAGAAATTGCCCTTCTTCCAAACCTGGTCGAGATAGGTGGCATGCGGCATGGTCTGAACATTGATCTTGATGCCCGCATCCTTGGCCATTTCCCGGAGTGCGACGGCCATCTGCGTGCGCACCGGCGGATTTTCGGATGCCACCAGCGTTGCCTCGAAACCATCCGGCATGCCGGCTTCGGCCAGCAGCTTCTTGGCTTCGGCAATATTCTGTTCGCGCTGCGGCAGGTCCTTGTAGAAGCGATAGGCGGGGCTGATCGGCGTGTCGTCGCCGAGCGTGCCGAAGCCTTCGGTCACGAAATCCAGCATGGCATTGCGGTCGACCGTCAATGCCAGCGCCTTGCGCACGCGCGGATCGTTGAAAGGCGGCGTGTCACAGCCGAAATTGACATTGCAGAACTGCCCGGAGGCGACCCGCAACATGTCGACGCCATCGCTGCCGTCCATGCGCAGATATTCGCCCGGATTGACCGGCGTGATGATATCGACATCGCCTGCAATCATCGCCGAGCTTTCAGCGCTGGTATCGGGATAGACGGAGACGACGACCTCGTCGACATAGGGTCGCTCGGGATCATAATAGTCAGGGTTCTTGGCAACCACGATCTCGCGGTCGGGCTCGTAGGAAACCAGCGTGAACGGACCGGTTCCGACAGCCTTGGAGGCCAGGACATTGATATCGCCGCCGGCAATTGCCGCGGGAATGATCTTGGCATTGGTATAGGCAACGGCGACCGGGAAGTCGGCATAGGCCGTGCTCAGCCGGAACAGGACGCTGAGGTCGTCAACGGCTTCGATAGTGTCGATCGGACCGACATTCTTGCGGCCCGGCGAGGCATTATCCGCGTTCAGAATGGCCTGGAAAGTGGCGACGACATCTTCCGATGTGCAGGGCGTACCGTCGTGGAAGACGATGCCGGAACGCAGCTTGAAGGTCCATTCCGTCAGGTCGTCATTGGCCGTCCAGCTTTCCGCCAGATCCGGCGCGACCGACATGTCGCGGCGCAGTTTCGTCAGCGCGCTGTAAAGCATTTCGGCAACGAGATATTCCGGGTTGACCCGGACCTGCAGCGGATTGATGACGCTGACGGCCTGATCGACGGCAATGTTCAGCGTACCGCCCTTGACCGGTTCGATGGTTTCGGCATGGAGGCCAAGCGGCGCAACCAGTGCTGCTGCAGCAACGCTACTGAGAAAAGTTCGGCGGCTAATATCAAACATCAGTTCGGTTCCCCTTTGATTTTGGATGAAGTCTGTTCCGGGATCATGCCCGTGGAAAAGTCGCGGGCGAGATAGGCAAGGATCGCGCGCGCCAGCGCGGTCAGATCCGAAATCGTGGTGTGCTCATCGGGTCCGTGGCCGTTTCGGCCCGGCCCGCCAAGGCCGCTCAACAGCGCCTCCTGCGTCAGGCCGGTGCGCTGCACGTAACCGAAATCGGAGGCGCTGGCGCCGGCCCATTTGGCAAAGCTTTCCGGGGCATAACCGAAACCTTTTGAAAGTGCGGCCTGCCAGCGCGGCCAGTGCGGCCCGTCGGCATCCGCCGTCGGCGTCAGATGGCCGATAAGATCGATCGAAAGTCCCAGCCCTTCGCGGGCGGGAACGGCATCGCGGATCAATTTTTCAAGCCCGTCGCGCAGCGTGTCGAAATCCTCTTCAAGTGCATAGCGGCGCGAGACAGTAACCTCAAAGGCGGCAGGAATCTGGCCGCCGCAGGTGCCGCCATGGGCGGCCGAGAGCGACAGGACCGGGCGCAACGGGCCTTCGGCATCAGGCGGGGCCGGCATGGCCGAGGTGATCGCCGCGACATTCGCCTTTTCAGCCACGAGCGCGTTCATCATCGGCAATGCCGCTTCGATGGCGTTGATGCCGCTGGCCGACGAGCCGTGACTGGTCACACCGGTGATCCGCACCAGAAGGCTGAACGAGCCGAAACTGCCGCCCCAGATGCGCGGCGCGGCGACGCCGTTGAAATTGAGAAGATGCGGCGGGAGCAGCCCCTGTTCGGCGAGGTAGCGCACGCCCGGATAAAGACCGCCCTCCTCATCCGTGCAGAAATAAAGCTGCGGACTGTAGGCAAGCGCAATCCCGGCTTTTTTGGCCGCGGCCAGCGCCAGCCATGTGGCCGCAATCGTGCCTTTCATGTCGGCAGCGCCAAGGCCGTAAAGACATTCGCCCTCGCGCGTCAGACGAAACGGGTCGCGCGTCCATCCGGGCGCGACAGGCACGGTATCGACATGATAGTAGAGGCCAAGGGCGGCCCGTTCCTCATCCTGCATCCAGGACTGTGCAGCGGGCTCGCCGATAACATTGATGCGGTCGCCGGAAGCGGGGCCGCCGGGGACATGCCACAGTGATTCAGGAACGGTTACGCGCCGGAAATCATAGCCAAGATCGACAAACAGGCCTTCGACCAGATCGGCAAAACCGGCATAGCCACTGCCGGGCGGGAACGTCGTGTCAGCGGCGACCAGCGCGGAGAAAACATCCAGCGCCGGTTCCAGCAGACCATCCAGCAATGCCGCCGCATCATCAAATCCATCGCGACGATCGATATTCCCGTTCTTCACCTAAAATCCTTTATGCGTTCCAAAACAGGCGCGACAATCATTTCTATATTCTATATAGAAATATAGAAGGTTTTCCATGTCAACTCCGAAAAGGCCGGACTCCGATTTCCCAATGACAAAATCATCCCAGACAACGCCCATCGACTTCGCCTCGGTTGATAAAACCGCCATGCCGCGCTTTGAGGTGGTCAAACAGCAGATCACCCGGGAAATCCTCGACGGGACATGGGCGGCGGGCACCGTTCTGCCCGGAGAAACGGCCATGGCGCAGCAGTTCGGCGTTGCCGTCGGCACGGTGCGGCGCGCGCTCGCCGATCTGGTTCAGGAAGGTCTGTTGAGCCGGCGGCGGCGCACCGGAACGGTGGTTACCGGACGCATGCCGAAACATTCCATGCGGTTTTTCTACGACTATTTCCGCCTGCACGACCAAGAAGGCAAGCTGCAACGCTCGCAACCGACATCACTTTCGCTGGAGCGCCGCGCGGCATCGGCCGAAGAAGCGGAAAAGCTGGAAATCCCCAAGGGCAGCGAGGTTATCGCATACCACCGTCTGCGCAGCGTTGCGGACCGCCCGATCATGCACGAAATTTACCTGATCCCCTCGGCCCTTGTGCCAGGCTTTCCCGAACAGGCCGAAGACGTCCCGGAATTCCTGAGCCGCGCGCTGGCGGAAGACTATCATCAGCGGATCACCGCGATCCGCGAGGCGGTGACCGCCGAACTTGCCACGGAAGAAGATGCCCGCCTGCTGAAACTTGAACGCCCTGCCGCCATTCTCCGGATCGTTTCCGTCAACTACGACCAGAGCTCCCACCCGGTCCTGATCGCCACCCATTGGGCCACGACCGAAGGGCAGCTCTATATCAACGAGATTTTCTAGACACCAGATATTCTAGACACCACATTGCGCCGGTTCACCGGGCGAACAGTCTCATAAGCCAGTCGGCCACGGCGAGAACGCCACGGTCATTGCCCATGGTCCCGGTGACCTGCACGCCCATCGGGCGGCCTTCCGCATCCGAAAGCAAGGGTATGCTGCAGCTCGGCAGTCCCAGCAGGGACCAGGTCTGGTTGAAGGCCGGATTGCCGGTGGTGTTTTCCTCCAGACGCGGCGCGGGGCCGGTGGAGGACGGGCTGAGCCAGACGGCATCAGCCGGCAGGCGTTCGATGAAACCGGCGCGCAGATGACGCAGGCGGCGATAGTCGTCAGCCCGTTTTTCGGCAGGCGTTGAACGTCCGCCCGCAAGCTGGCGCGCGAGCCCTTCGGACAAGAGTTCGGGCGCTGCGGTTGTTTCATACGCCAGAGCATCGGCGGCTTCCGCGGCCATGATCCGCGCATGAAGCGACAGCGCATCCTCAAGTTCGGGCGCGAAAGCGGATGGCGCAGCGTCGCACAGCGCCACGCCTGCCGCCTGCAGGTCGCGTTCGAATGCCTCCCATGCGGCAATCATGGCGGGTTCGGCATGCGCCCACGCCGCCGACCGGAACAGGCCGAGCGGGGCTGGCTGGGCCCCGATGTCGGGAGCCGTCATCGGCAGCCCGCTGAGCGCTTCGATGGCGAAGGCGACATCGCCGACACTGCGCGCGAACACGCCGACGGTATCAAAGCTGCGGGCAAATGCCGCCATTCCATAGGTGTCTATCGTGTCGAAACCGGGTTTGAACCCGACCACGCCGCAATAGGAGGCCGGCCGGATGATCGACCCGGACGTCTGGGAGCCAAAGGCCAGCGGCACCATGCCGGAGGCAACGGCTGCGGCCGAACCCGACGACGATCCGCCCGGCGTACGGCCGGGTGCGGCCGGATTGAGGGTCGCGCTCGGCTTGTAGCCGGCAAACTCGGTGGTGACCGTCTTGCCGAGGATAACGCCGCCTGCACGGCGTGCGATGGCCACCGACGACGCATCGAACGCCGCGTCACGGGCGGCCCAGATCGGCGATCCGCACCGCCACGGCAGTCCTTTTACCGCAAAGATGTCCTTCACGCCGATGCCGGTTCCGTGCAGCGGCCCGCGCTCCGGCCCCTGATCCAGAAGCCGTGCGGTTTCGCGCGCGCCTTCGGCATCGACAGCCACCCATGCGCCGATTGCGGGCTCCAGCGCGGCGATGCGCGCGAGCAGGTCTTCAACCGCCGCCACAGCCGTCAGCCGCCCGGACGCAATCGCCTTGCGGGTTTCAAGCGCCGAAAGCGGCGCATCCGTTTTTGTCGTCATCGCTTGTGTCCGTCCCAGCCTTCAATCGCGGCGCCATAGATCGCACAGGCCTCATTGAGCCTTTCGATCGAAACGCTTTCATCGGTCTGGTGGGCCAGTTCGGGATCGCCGGGGCCGAGAATAATGGTCGGCACATTGCCGAGGGCCGGGGTCAGGATCGAGGCATCGGTAAAGTAGGACGCCGCCGATACCGAAACATCAGCACCTGCGAGACGCGCGGCATGTCCGGCCATTTCGGTGATCCATGGGTTTTGCGGATCTGTCCACACCGATGGAAGGTCGATCAGCCTGTCGATTTCGATGTCGGGTCCGCAGCGTTCGGCAAGATCGGCATAGATGCCGGCATGGTCGACACCCGGCACGGAGCGCATATCCACCGTGACTTCGCAGAGATCAGGCACCGAGTTTGTGTTCAGACCGCCACGAATCGTACCCACATTGAGCGTCGGCTTGCCCATGACCGCATGGGCGGAACCGGGAACATAGCCCTCCAGCGCGACCAGAGCCCGCACCATCCGGCTGATGGCATTGTCGCCCTTTTCGGGCATCGAGCCATGGGCCGTAATGCCGCGCGCGCGCAGCCGCAGCCAGAAGGCACCCTTGTGCCCGTAAACGGGACGGTTGGATGTCGGTTCGGCAACGATCAGGCCGCCGATTTCGGGAAGTCCGCCGGCTTCAGCCATCAGGCGCGCGCCTTCGCTGCCGGTTTCCTCGCGGACGGTCAGCATCAGCGCAATGCCGCCCGGCGGTGGCGGCCTAGTGATTGCCGCACACACGAAAGCGGCGACGCCACCCTTCATATCCGTTGTGCCGCGCCCGAAGATCCGGCCATCGGCGATGGCTGCGTCATGGGCGGGATAGCGCCATGGCGCATCGCCAAGGGGCACGGTATCCAGATGGCCGGTGAAGGCCAGTGCCGCAGCGCCGTCGGTGATCCCGCGCGTGGCCAGCAGGTTGCCCTTTCCGGCTTCCCGGCAGTCAAACCCCGCCTCGGAAAGAAGACCGGCACAAAGCGCCAT
This sequence comes from Martelella mangrovi, assembly GCF_040545495.1. Taxonomy (NCBI): domain Bacteria; kingdom Pseudomonadati; phylum Pseudomonadota; class Alphaproteobacteria; order Hyphomicrobiales; family Aurantimonadaceae; genus Martelella; species Martelella mangrovi. The sequence continues at coordinate 162,585 of NZ_JBEPLY010000010.1, read as the reverse complement.
CGCCTCTTTCTCGTTGCCGGGCGGGTTCACCGTATCGATGGCGACGAGACGGCGGGTCAGTTCTGTTACATTCATTGCCTTATCCAAAATATGCCGCGTGGACGGCGCTGTCGTTTTGCAGCGCGTCGGCCGTGCCTTCGCCCACCAGTTTTCCGCCCGAAAGAACATAGCCGTAATCGGCGATGGCCAGTGTCTGGCGCACGTTCTGTTCGACCAGAAACACCGTGATCCCCTGATCGCGGATATCCTTGATGATGCGGAAATTCTCCTTCACATAGAGCGGCGAGAGGCCCAGCGAAGGTTCATCGATGAGCAGGATTTTCGGCGCGCCCATCAGCCCCCGGCCAATGGAAACCATGGCCTGTTCGCCGCCGGACATGGTCCCGGCCAGCTGGTCGCGGCGTTCGGCCAGCCGCGGAAACGCCGAAAACACGGTTTCCATCCGCTCGCGGATCACCTTTTCCTCACGCACCTGAAACGCGCCGAGACGCAGATTTTCCGTCACGGTCAGCTTGGGAAACATCTTGCGCCCTTCGGGAATGGCGGCAAGGCCACGGGAAATGATCCTGTGGGTCGGCAATCTGGTGATGTCCTCGCCGTCGAGGAGAATTTTTCCGGTATGGGGCTGCGTCAGGCCGAGGATTGCCCGGATCAGCGTCGATTTTCCCGCACCGTTGGATCCCAGCAGGCAGGTAATCGAACCGGGTTTGATCTCAAGCTTGATATCATGAAGGACATCGGCCTTGTCATAGGCTGCATAAAGTCCCTGAATTTCAATTCCGGCCATCAGTCCACCCCCAGATAGGCATTCTGCACCTCTGCATCCGAGGCGACTTCGGCATAGGTTCCCTCGGCGATCTTGCGCCCGTAGCTGAGAACGACGCAGCGGTCGGTAATCCGTTCGATAACACCCATCTCATGCTCGACGATGATGATCGAAAGGCCGTCGCCACGGGCGCGAACGTCGAGAATATCGCTCATCAGCTGATCCGTCTCGTCATGGGTCATGCCGGCGGACGGTTCATCGAGCAGAAGCAGTCTCGGATCGGAAATCAGCGCCCGGCAGATTTCGATCCGGCGGCGTTCGATCATCGGCAGGCTGCCGACGGGCTCGAACATCCGGTCCGCAAGATCGCCGGAAAAAGTCGCGACGAGCGAACGCGCCTTCTCGAAGGTTTCATCGAACTGGGTGCGAAACTGCCGGCGGCGAACGAGGTTCGACCACAGCCCGCCATTCAGACGCGCGGTGTCGCCGATCATGATGTTGTCGTAGATCGACAGCGGCAGGCACAGGCGGGAGCGCTGGAACGTGCGCACGATGCCCGCTTCATAGACCTTGCGGGCGCTCAGATTGGTGACATCGCGGCCGTCAAAATGGATGCTGCCGTCCGATGTCGGGTAAATCCCCGTCAGCAGATTGAAGCTGGTCGTCTTGCCGGAACCGTTGGGGCCGATCAGCCCCAGGATTTCGCCACGGTTCAGCTGCATCGAAAATCCGTCAAGCGCGGTAACGCCGCCGAAACGCTTGGTCAGATTGCGGAATTCAAGAAGCGAAGAACTCATCGGCCACTCCTCATGCCCGGAAAATACTGACGAACCTGGCGGGGCAGAAGACCGTCCGGGCGGAACAGCAGCATCAGGATCACCAGAACCGAAAACAGAAGGAAGCGATATTCCTGCAGGATCTGCAGCTTTTCCGGCAACAGCACGACGATGGCGGCCGCAATCGCGCCGCCCCATGGGCTGCCCATGCCGCCGAGAAGCACGATGGACACCATCAGAAGACTGTCGGCAAAGGTGAAGGATGTCGGCGCGATGAAGCTGATCATCATGCCGTAAAGCGCACCGGCAATGCCGAGGATCAGATTGCCGGAAAGAAAGGCGATGATCTTGGTGCGATGAACCGAAATGCCGAAACAGGCAGCCGCCGTCTCGTCAAGGCGTACGGCATCCATATGCATGCCCAGCCAGCTGCGCTCAAGCCGCCGGATCAGAATGAAGATCAGCGCGGCAAGCACCGTCGCCAGAATGGCGTAATTGGCATAAAAAGACATTTCCACGCCGAAGATCACAGGGCTGTTGTCAAAACTCCAGCCCGGCAGCCGCATGGCGTTGACCATCAGCCCCTGCGGCCCGCCCAGCACTTCGTTGACCTCCAGAAAGGTCTTGAACAGGACCACGAAGGCAATGGTCACGATGGCCGAGTAATGACCGGTTGTGCGAATGATCGGGAAAACCAGAAGCAGGCTGAGGGCCATGGCCACAATGCCGCCCGCAAGAAGCGTCAGCAAGGGCGGAAACCAGGCCTGTGTGCCGAGCACCGCAGCGGTATAGGCCCCGGCGCCGAAAAACGCCGCCCCGGCGAAATTGACCATGCCGGCGTAACCGAACTGGATATTCAGCCCGAGCGACACGATGAAATAGATCAGCATCGTGGTCAGCATCAGCAGCGGGAAGTGCTGGTCAGACAGCGCGAAAATGACGGCAAGAAGCCCCAGAACGGCGCCGCCGTTCAGCATTTTTTCGTTGTCAGCCCAGGACGCCTTGAGGCGCGGGCCAAAACCCGTTGCCCATCCGGCAACAAAGGCGGCTGCGGCCAGCACCAGCAGGCCGATGACCTCCCAGTTTTCCTCGGCACGCAGAAAGGCCCAGCCATAGACGGCAGCGGCAATGATGGCGGCAGCGCCGATCAGCCAGCCCTTCGGCTGCGACGGCGTTTCAATGGCAATATCACTCATCAGTCAGACCCGGTCGCTGGTACGTTCAGGAATAAGGCCGGTCGGCTTCCACGCCATGATCGCGATGACCACGGCAAAGGCGAACACATCCTTGTAGGCGGAGGCGAAGGGCAGAACGGCAGCGCCGATCGTCTGCAGCGCGGCGAACATAAAGCCGCCGAGAATTGCGCCATAAAGATTGCCCAGCCCACCGACGATTGCGGCGGAAAAGCCGATCAGGCCGAGCAGAACGCCCATGTTGAAGTTGATTTCATTGTAATAGAGACCGTTCATGACGCCGGCGAAGGCGGCAACGCCCGAACCGATGGCGAAGGTCGCAAGAACGATCAGCATATAGTTGATGCCCATGATCCTTGCCGTTTCCTCGTCCTGCGCCACGGCCCTGATCGCCAGACCGAGCCGCGTATGGTTGAGGACAAGGCTCAGCCCGATGATCAGCGACAGGCCGGCAATCACCAGGATGACGCTGTCGGCGCGCAGCAGGAAACCGCCGAGATCAACGGACATATCGGGCAAAAGCGCCGGAAAGGCTTTCGGGTTGGAGCCATTGGGGTAGAAAAGCCGCACGCATTCACGGATCGCGGTCCCCAGCATCAGGGTCACCAGCAGAATGTTGAGCGGCGGCGCCTTTTTCAGCGGCAGCACCAGCCATTTGGCGATGACCGCGCCTGCGGCGGCGGTGAAGGCCATGCTGGCGATCAGGATCACGATCAGCTGCAGCCACGGATTGACAATTCCGACCGCTTCAAGCCCGAGCCAGACGGTGAAACCGGCAAAGGTGCCGAGCATCAGCACATCGCCGTGGCTGAACTTGACCACGTCCAGAACACCGAAGAAGAGGGTGAAGCCGACAGCGACAAGAGCATACATTGTACCCAGCATGACCCCGTTGGCCACATACTGTGCGATCAGTCCGAAATCCATGTTCGAGCCTTATCTGAAGAAAGGTGACGCCTTGATTTCCGTCCGGGCCGGAAAACCGGCCCGGGGAATATTTTGCGAGAGCGGTCTTATTGGCCGGGAAGCGTCCGGGCGCCCATGGCATATTCGCTGTCGTCCCAGAGAACCCACTTGCCATCCTGGGCCACATAGGCGGTGATCAGGGCAACGGTATTCTGTCCGTGGTCGTCAAATGTGATCGGACCGGTAATCGAATCGTGGTCGGACACCTTGGTCAGGTATTCCGTGACCTTCTTGCGGTCGGGGCCGACGGCTTCGACTGCATCGATAAGAAGGTCCATGGCGGCAAACGCGAACGGGCCATAGGCTTCCGGCGCGCTGTCATATCCGGCCTTTTCATATTCGCTCAGGAAATAGGCGCCGCCGGGCAGTTTTTCCGCCGGTGCCCCCTCGAGGAAGGTGAACGTGCCTTCGGCAAGTTCCGGACCGAGCCCGTCGAAATAGGCATCCGACTTGATGCCCGAAACGCCTTCGAAAGCGGCATCGATACCGAGCTTGTCCATCTGCTGGCGCACGCGCACGCCGAGCGGCGTGAGGCCGGCGAAGTAGACGACATCCGGGTTAAGCTGCTTGATCTGGGTAAGTTCCGCCGTGAAATCCTGCTGGTCGGAGGTGACGCCGAATGTGCCGACGATTTCGCCGCCGTCTTCCTGCAGAAACTTCGAGAAATACTCGTTATGCCCCTTACCGTAGTCGGTGGTGTCGTGAATGATCGCAAAGGTCTTGTAGCCGTGATCGACCATGAATTTCGCGGCCGTCTCGTTCTGGTTGATCATCGTGCCGTTGACGCGCGAGATCTCGGGATAATCATTGCCATAGGTGATATCGGGCAGGACCGCGCCCCAGACAATCGCCGGCAGGCCGAACTTGTGGTAGATATCGACCGTTCCCATGGCAACGGCCGAGCAATAATGGGCGATCGTGCCGATGACCTTGCGATTGGCCGCCAGTTTGGTCGCGACCTGAACGCCGACATTGGGCTTGCACTCATCGTCCAGCGCTTCAAGTTCGTAGGTGTATTTGGCATCCGGATCGGCATTGCGAAGCGCGATCGCCAGATCGGCGGAGTTGCGGCCGCCAACGCCAACCGAGGAAACGCCGCCGGTCAGCGGCCCGACGAAACCGAGTTCCACCGTGTCCTTGGCCATGGCCGGCGCGCTCAGGGTCAAGAGTGCCGCTGTTGCGGCCGTGAATGACAATGTCTGCGCCAGGCGCAGGATATTTGAATGCATTTCGCTGTCCCTCTACTATGATTTATAAATATTGCAGCTTAGGATCGGCGCATGAGACCGCGATAGGTCGATACAATTGCCTTATGTAAAGGCTTGCAGGAATTTGAATTCTATTCAACTTTTTTTCGGTAGTTTCGCCAATAATTTGAATAGAATTCAAGTTTTGTTATTTTATTGAGCAGTTTGGTGCGCCTTGAGCGCAAAAGATAGGCAGATGGCATACGCTTCCGGTTCCACCACAGTGACGCAGTCAGATTCTCAAGGCGACACGGCACAGAAAAACGCGACCGGCGACGACAACCGGACAGAAACGGCGATGTCGGATCTGGGCGCGCGAATCCGGCGGCTGCGCAAATCCAGAAAACTGACCCTGCGCGAGATTTCCGCCAAGGTCGGGTGCTCGCCATCCATGCTTTCGAAGATCGAGACGGAGCAGGCCACCCCGTCGCTGCGCACGCTTCACCGCATCACCGCGGCCCTCGACACGTCGATTGTCGGTCTGTTCGGTTCCGACGACACGCCCGCCGAAGACATCAGCGTCATCCGGTCGGCTGAACGACCCGCCGTCCGGGTTCGCCGCGATGGCGGCGGGGCGTCGATCACGCTGGAGCGCCTGTCGCCCACATTCCCCGATCTGATGCTCGACGCCAATATCCACACCCTTGAAGAAGGCGCGGAAAGCGGCGGCAATATTCAGCACGCCGGCCAGGAGGTCGGCTATGTCCTGCAGGGCGCAGTGGAACTGATCGTCTCGGAGAAAAGTTACCGGCTTCAGGCCGGCGACAGTTTTTACTTCGCATCGAACCTGCCGCACCGATACCGGAATCTGGACGCGGGCACGACCCGGATTTTATGGGTGGCGACGCCGCCGACGTTTTGAACCGGTCCGAAGAATGGCGTTTTGCCCACCTTTTCCGAAGTGCCCTAATACTCCCGCGCCTGCCGGTTAAAGCGCAACGAGGAAATCAGCGACAGCGCGATGATCGAGGCGCCCAGCAGACCGGTAATCACCTCCGAAATATGGACGAAGCTCTGCGCGAACATGATCACGGCGAGCGCGAAGATCGAATAGAACGCTCCGTGTTCGAGAAAACGGAACTGGTTCAGCGTTTCCTTTTCCACCAGCATGATCGTCATGGACCGCACATACATCGCGCCGATGCCAAGACCGATGGCAATGAGGATGAGATTGTTGGTCAGCGCGAACGCGCCGACCACGCCGTCGAAACTGAAAGACGCATCCAGCACTTCCAGATAGAGAAAGGCCCCCAGCCCGCCGGCGCGCGCGGCATTCTGCACTTCCGCCTGCGCATCCAGAACGTGGCCCAGCGTTTCCACGCACATGAACACCACAAGGCCCAGAATGGCCGCCCTGAAAAAGGTCGCCTGATCATTGGTATCGAGAAGGAAGCCGAATCCGAGAACCAGAAGCAGAACGAGACCATAGGTCACGCCCTTGATCGTGCCCATTCGCCGCAACCGCTTTTCGATACGGTGGATCCAGTCGACGTCCTTGGCCTCATCCACGAAAAAGGAAAGCGCGACCATGGCCAGAAATGCGCCCCCGAAGGCGGCGATGGAAAGGTGGCTTTCGTCCATGATACGCGCATATTCCTGCGGCTCCCTCATGGAAAGAACCAGCGCCTCGACCGGCCCGACATGCGCGGCAACCGCCACGATGGCAAGCGGGAAGACGATGCGCATGCCGAAGACAGCTATCAGGATACCCCAGGTCAGAAACCGCTGACGCCATAGCGGCGTCATGGTCTTCAGCTTGTTGGCATTGACGATGGCGTTGTCGAAGGAGAGCGAGATTTCCAGCACAGCCAGAACCATGCCGATGAGCAGAAAGGAAAGCCCCGCGCTCACCGTGCCGTCGGTCCGGTAGCCAAGCCAGAAGCTGCCGACCAGACCGATAAGGGTGACAAGGAACGCCCATTTGAAGTATTGTAAAGCGCTTGCCATGAAGGGCTCCCTCGGCAGGAGCTGCGACAGCACATCCGTCGCAGCAAAGGTAAAATGTCAGTCAGTGTTGCGCAGGGTGCGGGTGAAAAAATCAATCAGCCCCTGTTCGATCTGTAGCGTGGTCATCGTGTCCTCAATCGAGTGACCCAGCCCTGCGACCCGCAGAAAGGTGGCGTCGACGCCCGCGTCGGTCAGCGTGTCGTAGAAACGTTCGCTTTGCGTGACCGGAACGATGGCGTCGGTCGTCCCATGGATCAGCAGCACCGGCGGGTCGCCTGCATCGACATGGGTCGCGGGTAAACCGGGCGCCACCGCTTCGGCATTGGCCGGGTCGCCCGCCATCAGACCGAAATGCTGATTGATGAGGCTCAGGCCGTCGCCAGCCATTTCGTCGGGATAGATCGCCGGATAGATCGCAGCGATGGCCTGCACGGCGGCACTCTCCCCCTCGGTCCCGGCGCCAAAAGCCGTCTCGTCGCTCAGCCCTGCCAGAAGAGAGATATGCCCGCCTGCGGAATTGCCCATGATCCCGATGGCCTCGGGATCGATGTTCCAGGTTTCAGCATGGGCGCGGATATAACGGATCGCGCGTTTCACGTCCTCCTGTGGCGTGGGAAACGTGACCTCGCCAATGCCGCGATAATCGACCGCCGCCACGGCAAAACCGGCCTCGGCGAGCGGCACGAGTTGCGGCAGCACACGGGTGACCTCGACCGGTTGCCAGCCGCTGCCCAACACGAAGACAATCACCGGAGTGGGCGCATCTGTCACCGGGCGCAGCAAATGGAAATAGAGTGCGTCGCGCTTGAAGCCGTGATCGTTTTGCGCGAACTGGATTTGAGGCAGGAAATCGACCGGCAGACGCGCAGCATGTTCGGGGGTGATGTCGATGATGTCGGCCTCAGCCTTGAGACTGCCGAGCCCGAACAGGGCCGCAATCAGCGCCAGGCGTCCACAGTTGGACAGTGTTTTCCATGTCAGCCCTTGGCTGACTGTCTGTCGTGCCATCGAAATTCCTCCTCCTGGAAAATCCCATCGGCCTGCGGCAAGCTCTGTGCCCGCCCGCGCCAAAAGCAGCCCTCAGCCGTCGGCCAGTGCCATGCGGATCCGGCGGCGTTCAGCCTGAACATCCGGATCGGCATCGAGCCCTGCGGCCAGCAATTTCTGGGTATAGGTTTCGCGCGGTGCTTCGAAAATCTGCTCCACGCTTCCCTGCTCCACGATTTCGCCCTGCTGCATGACCAGAACCCGGTCGGCAAAATCGCGCACCACCGGCAGGTCATGGGCAATGAAGATGAAGGCAATGCCGAGTTCATCGCGCAGCTTGCCGAGAAGCGCGATCACCTGCGCCTGAATGGAAACATCCAGCGCCGAAACCGCCTCGTCGCAGATGATCAGATCCGGTTCCAGCGCCAGCGCGCGCGCGATGGCAATGCGCTGACGCTGCCCGCCGGAAAACTGGTGGGGATGACGTTCCGCATGCTCTGCCTTGAGGCCGACCTGATCCAGAAGCTGGTTCACGCGGCTGCGCCACTGGGATTTCGGCACGATACCCGGATGGATGACCCAGGCCTCCGAAATAATCTCGAAAACGGACATATGCGGATTGAGCGACTGGGTCGGGTCCTGAAACACCATCTGCAGGTGGCGGCGCAATTCCCCCATCTGACGCGGCGATTTGGTCAGAAGGTCTTCGCCCCTCCAGCGCACCGCGCCGCCGCTGGCCTCTTCAAGGCGCAGCATCAGCCGCGCAACCGTGGACTTGCCCGAGCCGGATTCGCCGACAACAGCCAGCGTTTCGCCCGCATGCAGGTCAAAACCGACGCCCTTCAGCGCGACAAAGGCACCGTAGTTCTTCTTCAGGTCGCGCACTTCCAGGATCGGCCGTCGCGCCTCGCCGGCCTTGCGCATTTCGCCCCGGCCGGGGGCTGCCGCCAGAAGCTTGCGCGTATAGGGGTGCTGGGCATTGTGATAGAGATCGCGCGGCGTGCCGCGCTCCACAATCCGCCCGCCTTCCATCACCACGGCGCGCCCGGCCGCTTCCGCGACAACGCCCAGATCATGGGTAATCAGCAACAGCCCCATGCCTGTCTCTTCCTGCAATTCTTCCAGCAGCGAAAGCACTTCGGCCTGAACCGTCACGTCCAGCGCGGTGGTCGGCTCGTCGGCAATCAGGATGTCGGGCTTCAGGACAAGCGCCATGGCAATCATCAGACGCTGACGCTGGCCGCCGGAAAATTCATGCGGGTATTTTTTCATGGCGGCTTTTGCATTGGGAATGCCGACGCGTTCCATCAACTGAAGGGTGCGCGCATAGGCTTCCGCCCTGCCCTGACCGTGCGCCATCGCCGTTTCGGCAATCTGCCAGCCGACGGGATAAACCGGGTTGAGATGGCTGAGCGGATCCTGAAAGATCATCGAAATCCGCTTGCCGTTCAGGCTCCGCCTGTCTTCATCCGTCGCTTTCAGGAGATCCACGCCGTCAAACAGGATTTCCCCGCTGACGATCTCGCCCGGCGGCATGTCGATCAGGTTCATGATGGCGGAGGCGGACACCGACTTGCCCGAGCCGCTTTCCCCGAGAATGGCAAGGGTTTCGCCACGGTCGAGATGCCAGGAAATACCGTTGACCGCATTGACCGTGCCGGTTGCCGTGTGGAAGCGAACCGACAGATCGCGCACTTCGAGAAGATGCTCAGTCATTCTTTTTGCCTCCGGTTTCAAGGCGCCAGCGCTGGGTCGGATTGAGCGCGATGCGCATCCAGCTCGAAAGCAGGTTCAGCGACATGGTGGTGAGGATGATCGCCAGACCGGGCCAGAAGGCCAGCCACCAGGCGCTGGTGAGATATTGCCGCCCCTGGCTGACCATCAGCCCCCAGGTGATTTCCGGCGGCTGGATGCCGATACCGAGGAAGGAAAGCGCGGATTCGGCAAGCATCACGAAGGCGAAATCCAGCGTGCCAATCGTCAGCAATGTCGGCAGGATCACCGGCAGTATATGCCTGAACACGATGCGGATATTGGAAGCCCCCATCACCCTTGCAGCCTGCACAAACATGCGTTCGCGCACCTCAAGCATTTCGGCCCGGGTCGTGCGCAGATAGATCGGGATGCGGGTGATCGCCAGAACCAGCACCAGATTGGCGATCGACGGCTCGAGCATGTAGAGCACGATAACGGCCAGCAGCAGCGAGGGAAACGACATGATCACGTCGGCCAGGCGCATGACGATTTCGCCCGTCCAGCGCCCCGCATACCCTGCGACCAGGCCGAGCATGGTGCCGATGACCAGCGAGGCGGACACCGCGCCGGCGGCAATCACCATCGTGTTTTGCGCCGCCACGATAATGCGCGCCAGCAGCGGACGGCCCAGCGCATCGCCGCCGAGAATATAGAGAAAGCCGCGGTCGAGCACGAACGGAGCGGCATTGCGCGCCCGCAGGTTGGTTTTTGCGGCAACGTCGCCAAGCAGGGCGGGACCGAAAATCGCAAAGGCGAAAATCACGATCAGGAACAAAACTGCCACAAAGGCAAACTTGTCGGCCCACAGCAACCGCAGAACCCGCATCGGCGCGGAGACTGCATTGGCTTTCTGTTCGCTCTCAAAAGTCGGGTTCACCATTTCACTACTCATGCTCGCCCCTTAGGTACGGATACGCGGATCGAGGAGCGCGTAGGCGATATCGATCAGAATGTTCATTACGAAGATGGCCACGGCCGTGACCATGATGGCGGCCATGATCACATTGAAGTCGCGTTGCAGAATGGAATCGATCATCAGTTTGCCGATGCCCGGAAACCCGAAAATCGTTTCCACCACCACCGCGCCATTGAGGAGTGCCGCCCCCTGGTCTCCGATCACGGTCACCACCGGCAACATCGCGTTTCGCAGCGTATGAACGAAGATGATCTTGCGGTTCTTCACACCCTTGGCCCGCGCCGTTTTCACATAAGCGGAACCAAGCGCATTGATCATGGACCCGCGCACGACCTGCAGAATGAGACCGAACGGACGGATGAAGAGAACCGAAACCGGCAGGATCCAGTGCCAGATCGAGCCGGTGCCCGAGGTCGGCAGCCATTGCAGCTTGACCGAAACCAGCACGATACCGACGATCGCGACCCAGAAATCGGGAGCCGAGGCGCCGATGAGCGACATCAGCGAGGCAAAGCGGTCAAACGGGCTGCCCACATGAAATGCAGCCACGGAGCCCACAACGATTGCGCAGACCGTCACCAGCGACATCGTGATCAGCGCCAGCCAGAATGTCCAGACGAAGGCTTCCAGCACCACATCGATGGCGGGCCGCGCCTTGCGCAGGCTCTCGCCGAAATCCAGATGGACGAGATCGGAAATATAATGGCCGAACTGAACCAGAACGGGGTCGTTCAACCCGTGAATTTCACGGAAATTCTCGCGCATTGCATCGGATGCATCAACCGGCAGATACAGTGATGCCGGATCCCCTGTCAGCCTTGAAAGGAAGAACACAAGAACAACAAGAACCAGCAGCGAGACGAAACTCGACAGGGACCGTTTTCCCAACTTCGCAAACATGGGGCTCTCCAATCGGAAGGAAAACACGCGCGAACCGGTTGTCCGCGCGTGGCATTCGGTTTTCAGGTGCTTACTTCACGCCAACCTCTGCAAGCTGCAGCTGGCTGTTGGTGGCAATCGTCGGCGTGAACGCCACGTCATTGCCGATCCGGGCGTGACCGACCATGTGGAACAGCAGCACATCGGCAACCACATCATCATGCAGGTAGGCAAACAGCTCGGACCACAGGGCTTCACGTTCTTCACCCGTTGCCGCCGTGGCACGCGCGATCAGATCGTCCGCCTTGGCATCGGAAATGCCGGACTGGCGGCCTTCCGAGTCGTATTTGAAGTACATGGTGAACACCGGATCGCCGCGCGAATTGTCATGCTGCGCACCGACCAGGATCGGACCGCGATCATCGACATATGGCTTGGAGTAATACTGTTCGTGCTCGGCCACCTCGACCATTTTCAGGTCGATGTTGAAGCCGACTTCCGACAGCATCGACTGGATCGCCTCAAAGGTCTCGGTCGCGCCGGGGAAGTTGCCGATACGGCCCACCAGTTCGATTGGCGTGTCCACGGGAACACCGTCGGCCTTCGCTTCGGCCAGAAGCTCCTCCGCACGCTCGGGATCATAGGGCCAGGCTTCGACGTCCGGGTTCCAGCCGAGCGTCGTCGGTACATTCAAAGCCGTGGCGATCTGCGTGCCCTCCGACAGGATCGTGCCGATGAAGGCCTCGCGATCGATACCGAGATTGAGGGCTTCACGGACCCGCTTGTCATTGAGCGGCGCTACGGAATTATCGATGCGCAGATAGGTGGTTTCGGAATTCGGATACGCATGATCCATATCGGTCGTGGCATCGATGGCGGAAATCGACGGCGCGATGTCGGCCTCACCGGTCTGCACCATTGCCGCACGCACAGACGGATCGGCGCGGAACAGATAGGTCGCGGATGTAACCTCCGGCTCGTCGCCCCAGTAGCCGTCACGGCGGTTGAGCGTAATGCTCTGGCCCGGCTTCCAGTCGGCAAGCGCATAGGGGCCCGTTCCGACCGGCTCGCGGGTGAATTCCATCGGCGTCTCGGACGGCACGATGGTCAGCAGCGACAGCAGCAGCGGCAGGATCGGCTGGGCCGGATCGGTGGTGAAATCGATCGTATGCTCGTCCACGACGGTCGGCGTGATGTCGATACCTTCGTAATAGCGCGACACTTCACAGGTGATCTGGTCGCTCTCTGCGCGCTCGAAGGAGTGCTTCACGTCTTCGGCATCAAAAGCCGTGCCGTCGGAAAACGTCACGCCCTCGCGCAGATGGAAACGCCAGGTATTGTCGCCGGTCATCTCCCAGCTTTCAGCCAGGCGCGGCTTGACGCCTTCATCGCCACGCACGTCGAGTTCGGTCAGCGTTTCACTGATATTGCCGAGAAGAATGCGGCCGATATTGGAACGCGTGGCCATGCACGGCTCCATCAGGTCCGGCTCCTCGCCCAGAACGATCGTGACGTCTTTTTCCTGTGCAAATGCAGGGCTTAGCGCCGAAGCGGACAGAAGCACGCCTGCCAAAAATGCAGAATATTTCATATTCCCTCCCTGAAAGCCGATTGCTTTCCTCAAAATCCTGACGTCACCGACCATGTCAGCCTTGTGCCGACGCATCGTGCAACGACCAAATGACACGACCGCCTCCTGTGGCCGCGCCGTAAATTCATATTGGTAAAGTTGAAAATAAATGTCAAACGTCAATTTTAAAAATTCATGAATACGAACATAAATAATTGATTTATTTATCATAATTTCGACAAAGAGAGCACTCTTTCCGGAATTGCAAAGCGCACAATAGAGCTTACCACTTGACATCTTGTTAAGTTGCCTGCTCATTTGTCATCTCTGCAGGAGGAGAATGCACGCATGACGCCAGAGGAAATCGCAGCCGGAATGAACGGAAGGCTCGAAACGCGCCCGGACGGGGCATGGGCCATATTGCCGGCCGAAACAATCCAGAATCACGCCGCCTTTCTTGCCCGGCTGCCCGATGGCGCTATCGCCTGCGCATGGTTCGGCGGCACGCTGGAAGGCAAATCCGATATTTCGATCCATGCATCCATTCTCGATGAAGGCGCCGCGCAATGGTCGCCGGCCTGCCGCCTGACCGACGATCCCGACCGATCCGAGCAGAATCCGGTTCTGTTTACCGCGCCGGACGGCAGGATCTGGCTTTTCAATACCGCACAGCCGGCAGGCAACCAGGATGAGGCCCGCGTTTTCATGCGCCCGGTCAGCCGTGACGGCGATCGGCTCGTCACCGGCGAAAAGCGCGATACCGGCCTGCCCAACGGCACGTTCATCCGCGCCCGTCCCTTCATTCGCGACGATGGCGCGTGGGTTCTGCCGCTGTTTCGCTGCAATCCGCGTGACGGCATTCGCTGGACCGGCGCGTTCGACACGGCCGCCATCGCCGTCAGCCAGGATGACGGCGAAAGCTGGCGCGTCATCGATATCCCCGATTCCCCGGGCGCAGTGCATATGACGCCCGTTTCGCTCGGCAAGGATGAAATGCGTGCGTTCTACCGCCGCCGCCAGTCCGATTTCGTCCACCGCTCGCAAAGTCACGATGGCGGGCGAAGCTGGACGTCGCCCGAACCCACAGACGTCCCCAACAACAACAGCTCGATCGGTGTTGCAGCACTCGAGGACGGCATCGTCGCAATGGTCTGCAATCCCGTCTCGGCGGCGCAATCGCAGTCCCGTCGCGCCTCACTCTATGACGAGCTGGAGGAAGAGGACAACCGGCCCGAGGCGCAGGAGGGCTGCCGGCCGATCTGGGGTGTCGAGCGCGCGCCGCTGAGCCTCTGCCTCTCCCGTGACGGCGGCAAGACCTTCCCGACCCGCTACACCGTGGAAGACAGCGCAGGCACCTGCCTTTCCAACAATTCCATCGACGGAAACAACAAGGAGCTGTCCTACCCCGTGCTGCTGCCGCGCGCCGATGGCGGGCTCGACATCGCCTATACGCTGCATCGCCGCGCCATTCGCCATGTGCGGCTCGATGCCAAGACCGTCAATGCGCTCGTCGCGCAAACCGCCTGAAAGGAACGCGCCATGTCCACACTCGGTCGCCTCATCACCATCCATCAGCCCAGGCGCCTCGAAATCGGCGCCGGCGCCGCCGCAAAGGTCGGCGAATGGGCGGATTTCTCCACCCGGACACTGATTGTCGCCACCGCCGCCACGGCCCCCTATGCCGAAAGGTTGGGCCTTTCCGGCGCAGTGAAGGTCATCGACGACGTGCCGGCGGAGCCCGACCTGCCAGCCTTTGAAAGCGTCCTTGAAACCGCACGCAGTTTCCAGCCCGATCTCGTCGTCGGGCTTGGCGGCGGCTCGGTGCTGGATATCGCCAAACTTGTCGCAGCCCTGTGGAACGGCAAGCAGAGCCTGCCTGACGTTGTCGGCCCGAACAGGGTGGCCGGGCGCACCACGCCGCTTGTCCAGGTGGCAACGACCGCCGGAACCGGCTCCGAGGCCGGCATTCGGGCGCTGGTGACGGACCCGGAGACAAAATCGAAAATGGCTGTCGAAAGCCCGTTCCTGATTGCCGACCTCGCCATTCTCGACCCGGAGCTGACCTATTCCGTCCCGCCTGCGGTGACGGCAGCGACGGGCGTCGATGCCATGGCGCACTGCGTCGAGGCCTTTACCAATATCAGGGCGCATGACCTGATCGACGGTTACGCCCGCATGGGCTTTGCCCTTGTCGGCAAATATCTGAAACGCGCGGTGGAGGATGGTTCGGATGTCGAGGCGCGCGCGGGCATGATGCTCGCTTCCTATTACGGCGGCATCTGCCTCGGCCCGGTCAACACGGCGGCGGGCCATGCGCTCGCCTACCCGCTGGGAACCCGGCTTTCCCTGCCGCACGGTCTCGCCAACGCCATCATCTTTCCGCACGTTCTGGCCTTCAACCAGCCCGTCGCTGCACTAAAGACCGCCGAAGTGGCTGCCGCCCTCGGACTGCGCGATGCGGACAGTCAGGACGCGCTGAAGGACGCAGCCTTCGGTTTCTGCCGCGATCTCGGCATCGAAATGCGGTTGAAGGCACATGGCGCGAATGCCGATGATCTTGGCTGCTGGGCGGAGGAAGCCCACGCCATCCGCCGCCTGATGGACAACAATCCGCGCGACATGAGCGTTGCGGATGTGCACGCGATCTACAAGGAAGCCTATTAAGGCGGCTCAGCCGGTCACATCGACAAGTCCAGCATGCCGCCGCCGAAAAGCCGTTCACGTGAATTGGTAATGTGCTGACGCATGACCGCGCTGGCGCGGGCCGCATCACGCGCCTCGATCGCCTCGTAAATGCCGCGGTGCTCGCCCAGCACATGTTCGAGCGCCGCCGCACCATCGGACATGAGCGCATCGCCGTGCATCTTCATGCCGACATAAATATGGTCGCGCAGGGCTTTCAGCGTCTCGGCGTAATACTGGTTGTTGGAGCCGCGCGCGATTGCCAAGTGAAATGCAAAATCGGCATCTTCGCGATGCAGGCGTGAGCCAGTCGCGTCGGACAACAGGTCAAGCGCCTGCATCATTTCCGCCAGCACCGCATCGTTGCGGCGCAGCGCCGCAAGACCGGCAGCCTCGACCTCGACCGTCAGGCGGAACTCGTAACAGCGCTGGATATCGGCAATGGTTTCGACCGGCGTATAACCGAGCGCCGGCTCCCGCCGCACGCGCACGAAATTTCCCGCACCCTGCCGGGAAACGATCAGCCCCTCATCGCGCAGATGTTCCAGCGCCAGCCGCAGCACCGGCCGCGAAACCCCGAGCTGGACGGACAGGTCCTTTTCTGCAGGCAGCTTTTCATTGGAGCCGTATTCGCCGCGATTGATACGGGTTTTCAGTGTAGTGTAGACCTTTTCGGACAGGGGCGGACGCCCGCTGCGACCGGTGGAACTGTCCTGTTTGTGCTGATCCATCTCGCCTGCCCTCATACCACGGCTCCGGTTTCTTCAAGGACCGAGACCATCAGGTCCGGCGGGCCGAAGCCGCCCGACTTGGTCACGATCCGCACGCGCCCCCAACCCGTTTCAACTTCACAGAGCGGCAAGCCGGGTCTGAGCTCGGCAACCACTTGTAAACTGTTTATGTCAAGCCGGTCCAGTATGGCATGCGCGCTTTCCCCACCGCAAATGAGCAGACCCGCGGGCCTGTAAGCGCTGGAAAACACCTCAACGCTTTCGGCGAAGCGCCGGGCAGCCTCCTGCCCGGACACGCCGGCTCCGCCATCTGAAATGGTCAAAACCAGCCGATCATTGGTAAAATTCGTCAAATCGGCCCGACCATCAGGCGCCATGACAACCTGAATGTCAGACGGAAGCGCAGCGATCTGGGCAAGCGTGACCGGATCGCGCGAACCATTGACAACCATCATCGGCGCGTCGAGCCGCGCCGTTTCGGGCGCGCGAACCCCTAGCCGGCGGGCAAGCGCAAAGGCCAGACCGCGCGCACCAACCCACAATGTCGACCCGAGATCGCGTCCGACAATGGCATCGAAATCGTCCTCGTCCACGACATCCGGCACCTCCACTGGCTCATCGAAACGACCGGCAACAGGGACCGGCGTCGCAACGCCGTCACCCAGCAACATTCCGGCCTCAACCCGCCGTCCCATCGAGGGGATCGCCGGACTGACCACACAGCGCGAACCGCCCTGCCAGCGCATCACGGTAAGCGTTTCGGCCGAAAGATTGCCTTTCAGGCGGGAATCGACCTTTTTCATCACGACATCGAATGCAGATGACTGAAGATGCGAAAGCGCCGCCGTCACCTCTGCAACAGCTGCATCCGGCGCGATCTCGCGGCTCGCCGTGTTGACCGCCAGCACGTCAGGCTGCATTGCAAGCGCCTCCGGCACGGAACCCGGATGGCGGGCGACAACGACCTTTCGACCGACACCGGCAAAGCCAACGGCCGAATCCAGCGCCCCGGTCAAATCATCCGCTATGATCAGTACGCGTGCCATATTTTACCAATCCTCCCCATGTTGTAAACATGGCATACATTCCACGACAACTCAATATCTATCTATTTTACCTATAGTATTTAGATTCAAAAAGAAAATTATCTGCCGCTTATTGAAACCTATTTACCTATAAGTTAATAACGTTCAGGTCATGCTGTTCCGAGGAGAGAGAAATGAGCGAGCAGATTGTCATCACCATGGGCGATCCCTCCGGTGTCGGAGCAGAGGTAACCGTCAAGGCGCTGGCCCGACGCGACGCGGCGCTGCGCGCCCAGACCACCGTGATCGGTGACCGGGACACGATGGAACGGGCCGCAAAGGCAAGCGGCGTTTCCTTCCCCATTATCGCCCCCGAGGACGAAGGCGACGGCATCCGCGTGGCGCATATTGCCGTCGACGGCCTGCCCGGCGCATTCGGCAAGCTGTCGCCGGCCTGCGGCGAGGCGTCGTTTCAGTATATCAAGCGCGCCGTGGACATGACCATGGCCGGCGAAGCGGGCTGCATCGTCACCGCGCCGATCAACAAGGAAGCGCTGAACGCCGCCGGCCACCACTATGACGGCCACACCGGCATGCTGGCGCATCTTACCGGCTCGAAATCATCGTGGATGCTGCTGGCCTCCGAACGGCTGAACGTGGTGCATGTTTCCACGCACGTCTCGCTGAGGGATGCCATCAGCCGCGCGACCACCGAACGGGTTCTGGAAACCATCCGCACCGGCCACAAGCATCTCGTACGCATGGGGCTTTCCGCACCGCGCATTGCGGTTGCCGGCATCAATCCGCATTGCGGCGAAAACGGCCTTTTTGGCAATGAGGATGACCTGCATGTCGCCCCCGCCGTTCAGGCCGCGCGCGAGGAAGGCATCAATGTTCAGGGGCCGATCTCGGCGGATACGGTCTATCACCGCGCCTATGAGGGCGCCTTCGATCTGGTGATCGCACAGTATCACGATCAGGGCCATATCCCGATCAAGCTGGTGGCCTTCGACACCGCCGTCAATGTGTCGCTCGGGCTGCCGATCGACCGTTGCTCCGTCGACCACGGAACCGCCTTCGATATCGCCGGGACCGGCAAGGCCAACCATGAAAACATGCTGTGTGCGCTCGATTACGCAGCGA
This sequence comes from Martelella mangrovi, assembly GCF_040545495.1. Classification (NCBI taxonomy): domain Bacteria; kingdom Pseudomonadati; phylum Pseudomonadota; class Alphaproteobacteria; order Hyphomicrobiales; family Aurantimonadaceae; genus Martelella; species Martelella mangrovi. The sequence goes on along the minus strand of NZ_JBEPLY010000010.1, from coordinate 144,002 downwards.
AAATGTCAGCCGCGAAACGGGGATAACCGCCATGACCGAAACGAAAGAAGCCTTCGTCGCCCTCGTGACCTGCTTCAACGATGACGAAACCATCAATTATGAAGCCACCCGCGCCCAGGTGCGCCGTCAGGTGGCTGCCGGCAACAACATCATGTGTGCGGGAACCAACGGCGATTTTTCCGCGCTGACCTTCGATGAGAAAGTCAAACTGTGCGGCGAGATGGTCGAGGAAGTCGGTGGGTGCGCAAAGGTGATCGTCAATGCCGGCATGCCCGCGACCTATGAAACCGTGCTGCTCGCGCGCGAATTCGACCGCATCGGCGTCGACGGCATCGCCGTCATCACGCCGTTCTTCATCGCCTGCACGCAGGACGGGCTGATCCGCCATTTCACCACGGTCGCCGATGCGGTGGATACGCCAATCTACCTCTATGACATTCCCGCCCGCACCCAGAACCATATCGAGCCGGAAACCGCCAGAACACTGGCCGCGCACGGCAATATCGCGGGCATCAAGGATTCTGGCGGCGCGCAGGAAACGCTCGAAGCCTATATGGCCGTCGGCCGCGAGATGGAAAATTTCGACGTCTATTCCGGACCGGATCATCTGGTGCAGTGGTCGCTGACCAACGGCGCGAAAGGCTGCATTTCCGGCCTCGGCAATGTTTTGCCGGATGTCCTGGCCGAGATCATCGCCGGCGTAAATGCCGGGAATGAGGAACGCGCGACAGCCGCCCAGAAAATCTATGCGGATTTCCGCACGGATCTTTACAAGCTCGGCTATCCTCCGGCACTGGTAAAGCGCGCGCTTTATCTGCGCGACCCCTCCGTCGGCGCCTCGCGCCAGCCGGCCCTCCTGCCCGACCCGGAACAGGACCAGCAGATCGACGCCATCCTGAAGAAATACGACCGATAAACGGAAGAGGATGCGGCGACCGGTAGCGTCGCCGCTCCAAAACCAGCACAAGAATGCCGGTCCGGCACTCCAGACTGCTGATAGCCATTCCCAAGTTTTTTTTCGTCATACCGGCCTTGAGCTGGTATCCAGGGCCGCTTGTTATGCGCTTTCAGAAAGAGTCTTTGCGCGCAAGGACTTGGCCCTTACTAAATTCCGGCTCAAGGCCGGAAACGCGCGCCCGGTCGAAACTGTCTGTTTTGTCAGGCGGGATAGGCCGCGCGGCCGACATTGCCCTGCACGCGCATCTGTTCGATGATGTGCTGGCCCGCGCCTTCGACATGGGCGGCGATCACGCGCGCCGCCTCGTCGGCATCCTGCCGGCGGATGGCGTCGAGCAGGGCCCGGTGTTCGCGCAGCACTTCATTGCGCCGTTTCGGCGAGATCGTGAACGGCCGGCCGATCGCCCCCAGAATATCGCGGTGGCGCCACCAGAGCTCCATGGCGTGGCGATTATAATGGCGCTCATACATATACTGATGGAACATCGCATCGAGACGTGACTGCTCGGCGTGGTCCTCGTCGAGCTTCAGCGCCTCCATCTGGGTGCACAGACCATCGAGAACCCGGATATCTTCGGCGGTGGCATTTCCGACATACCAATGCGTCAGCTTCGGTTCGATCAGCATCTCGATTTCGATGATGTCGCGCACGAAGTCCGCATCCATCGGCCGCACGCGCGCGCCGCGGTTGGTCTCCATGATCACGAAACCCTCGCCGCGCAATTGCTGCAGCGCCTCGCGCACGGGGTTGGTCGAGGTGCCCATGCGCCGCGCCAGTTCGGAAACCTTCAGCCGCTCATGCGGTTTGACGCGGCCGAGCACGATATCCTCACGCAACCGGTCATAGACCGAGGCATCACCGCCCTGCTCCGTTTTGATCTGGTTTCGCGCCTGCATCGTCATCCGGGTTTTCTCGAACCACTCCGTTTCCTTGACATTCCATCTCTTAACCTAAGCATCGGCGAACACAAAGTCAAAGCGATTAAAATATGATAATTGACAAATAATGTACGATATGGTCTTTTTCGTACAGCACGGCGATCAGGAGGGACCTTTCGTCATGCCCGCAGCCGACCGAAGAAGGCCCTGCCCTCTTTGCCGGCGGCACTGGTATCAAACTGCGGAGCGCAGGACAGCTACGTCCGATCGCCCGCTACGCCCCACTGGAGAGGGGCCGGAGGAGACACATGATCTATTCGCGTTTACTGAAGCGCCTTGCGCTGTCGACGGGCGTTGCGCTCGCACTGGCCGGTGCGGCCGGAGCGGTGGACTACCACCAGGCGCCGATGCTCGATGCCAAGGTCGAGGATGGCAGCCTGCCGCCCGTGGCAGAGCGCCTGCCGGAAGACCCTTATGTGGAAACCATGGTTGACGGCATTGGCCAATATGGCGGCACGCTGCGCACCACGATCCTGGCCAATGGCGACCATTACAACCTGACCCGGACCATTGCCAACGAGCTTCTCGTGCGCTGGGACCCGGCATGGCAGAAGATCGTCCCCTCGCTTGCCGAGGACGTCACCGTATCTGACGACGCAACGACCTATACGTTCAAGCTGCGTGACGGCCTGAAGTGGAGCGACGGCGAACCCTTTACCGTCGACGACATCATGTTCTGGTACGAAGACGTGTTCATGAACGAGGCGCTGACGCCGAGCAAGAGCTCGGTCTTCGTCGCCGGTGGCAAACCGGTTGTCGTCACAAAGATCGATGACGACACGGTCGAGTTCAAATTCGACGTGCCTTACGGCCTTTTCCTGCAGCAGCTTGCCTATGGCCAGGGTCACCAGCCGGTGATCTTCCCCAAGCACTATCTCAGCCAGTTCCACGAAAAGTACAACGCAGACGGCATTCCGGCCCTGCTTGCGGAGAACCCGGCCGCCAATGACTGGGTTTCGCTGTTCAATTCCAAGGTTTCGCTGAGCTTCCAGCCGGCCTACTGGCAGAACACCGAACTGCCGACCATGAACCCGTGGACCCTGACCGTGCCCTATGCCGACGGCGAGCACGTGGTCGCCACCCGCAACCCCTATTACTGGAAGGTCGATCCGGACGGCAACCAGCTGCCCTATATCGACAGCGTCACCTGGGCGAAGGTCGACGATCCTCAGCTGATGGTGCTGAAGATGACCTCCGGCGAATTCGATTTCGCCTTCCGCCACATCAACAACGCCACCTTCCGCTCGGTGCTTTACGACGGACAGGAAAGCGGCAATTACCACTTCCTCGACGTGCAGGACCTTCCGGCCAATGACGCGGTTCTGCTGCTCAACCTCAATTCCGACGACCCCGTCAAGAACGAGGTGTTCAACAACAAGGACTTCCGCATCGCGCTCAGCCATGCAATCGACCGTCAGGAAATCATCGACCTGATCTATGTCGGTCAGGGCACGCCGGCACAGGTGGCGGTCAACCCGTCGCACGAGCTCTATAACGAGCGCGAGGCGACGCAATATACCGAATACGATCCGGACCTTGCCAACGAGATGCTCGACGCGATCATGCCGGAAAAGGATGATCAGGGCTATCGCCTCGGCCCCGACGGCCAGCGCTTCACCATCAACTTCATGGTCGCCGATGTCTTCGGCCTGTCCTATCCGGACGTGATGCAGATGGTGCAGCAATATGCGCAGGACGTCGGCATCGACATCCAGATCCGCACCACCGACCGCACCCGCCTCAACACCATGTGGAGCGCCAACGAGCAGGACGCCTATATCTGGAACTGCGTCGGCGGGCTGTCGGAAGTCTATACCGATGTGCGCTGCTACATGCCTTACCAGAAGGCGGATATCTTCTTCGCGTCGAAATGGTCGGACTGGTATTCCGATCATTCCAAGGGCGAGGAACCGCCGGAGCAGGTCAAGGAGCTGATGGCGGCCTATGATGCGGTGACGCTTGCCGTGACCGATGAAGACCGCAAGGCGCGGATGGAGGAATTCCTCGACCTCTCCGCCGATGCGTTCCTCAATATCGGCATCATCCGCCCGGAACCGAAATACATGATGGTCTCCAACGATCTGAAGAACGTCTATGACGGCATTCCGATCAACGGCATCCTCTGGCATCCGGCCCCGACGCTGAGCCAGTGGTATTTCGACGACGCCCGGTAACACGGCCACGCGCCGGTTCTCTCCTCCCATAGTCCGGCGCGCCTGATCCGGCGGCAGGTTCCTCGCCTGCCGCCGGACCAACCCCAGGAAACCCAGAGCCATGATTCATTTTCTCGCCAAACGGCTTCTCTATGCCGTGCCGACGCTGTTTGCGGTGTCGATCATCGCCTTCATCATCATCCAGCTGCCGCCGGGTGACTATCTGACAACGCTGATGGCCGACTGGGCGAGCCAGGGCGGCGCCGTGGAAGCGGGCACCGTGGCCGCCATGCGCGAGCGCTATGGCCTCGATCAGCCCGTCTATATCCAGTATTACAAATGGATTGCCGGTATCCTGCTGCATGGCGATTTCGGCATGTCGTTCGAATATGGCCGGCCGGTTTCCGACCTGATCTGGTCGCGGCTTGGCTTTTCCTTCTTGCTGGCCTTCCTGACGCTGGTTTTCTCCTGGGTGATCGCCGTGCCGATCGGCATCCTGTCTGCCGTGCGCCAGTATTCGATTGCCGATTACTGCGCCACGCTGATCGCCTTCGTGTTTCTGGCGCTGCCGAACTTCGTGCTGGCACTGGCGCTGATGTATATGATGTCGGCATGGTTCGGCCAGAGCGTCGGCGGCCTGTTTTCCCCCGAATATATCGATGCGCCGTGGAGCCTTGGCCGGTTCTGGGACTTCCTCAAACATGTCTGGCTGCCGGTCTTTGCCATCGGAACCGGTTCGCTGGCCGCGCTGGTGCGGATCATGCGCGCCAACCTGCTTGACGAGTTGCGCAAGCCCTATGTGACGACGGCGCGGGCCAAGGGCGTTTCCGAATTCAGCCTGCTGATGCGCTATCCGGTGCGCATCGCGCTCAATCCGCTGATTTCCGCGCTCGGCTGGATCCTGCCGGCTGCGGTGTCGATGGAGATTCTGGTTTCCGTGGTCATGAGCCTGCCGACCACCGGCCCGCTTCTGCTGCGCTCCCTTCTGGCACAGGACATGTATCTCGCCGGATCGCTCATTCTGCTGATCTCGGTGCTGACCATCATCGGCACGCTCGTGTCGGACATTCTTCTGGCGATCGCCGACCCGAGGATCAGACTGCAATGACAAACACAGCCGCCCCCACAGCGGATGCGATTCGCGATCCGCGCGCCAACGAACTTGCCGCCGCCGGCCAGTGGAAATTGTTCTGGCTGCGCTTCCGCCGCCACCGCCTCGCCGTCGTCAGCCTGATCGTGGTTCTGGCGCTTTACCTCATCGCCGCCTTTGCCCAGTTCATCGCCCCGTTCGATCCGAACGAGACCAATGCGCGCTTTACCTACGCACCGCCGCAATATGTCTCGCTGTTTTACGACGGCCGGTTCGCGCCGCATGTGGACGGGCTGGAGATGACGCTCAACAAGGATTCGATGCGCCGCGAATTTACCAAGGACGCGGAAAATCCCGTCTTCATCGACTTTCTGGCGCCGTCCGAACCCTACCGTCTGCTCGGCCTCTTCACAGTCGAAACCAGGCTTTTCGGCATCAGGGACGCCGAGCGCGGCGACAGCCTCTATCTGTTCGGCGCCGACCGGCTGGGCCGCGATATCTTCTCGCGCGTGATCTACGGCGCGCAAATCTCGCTTTCGATCGGTCTTGTGGGCGTGTTCCTGAGCCTGATCCTCGGCGTCGCGATCGGCGGAATATCCGGCTTTTTCGGCGGCTTCACCGATATCGTGATCCAGCGTTTCATTGAGCTTCTGCGCTCCATCCCGACGATACCGTTATGGATGGGGCTGGCCGCTGCCATTCCCGTCGGCTGGCCGCCGCTTCGGACCTATTTCTTCATCACGCTGATCATCTCGCTGATCGGCTGGACGGCACTGGCCCGCGAGGTGCGCGGCAAGTTCCTGTCGATGCGCAACGAGGATTTCGTGATCGCAGCAAGGCTCGACGGCATGAGCGAGATCGGCATCATCTTCAACCATCTCGTGCCCTCCTTCGTCAGCCACATCATCGCAACGCTGACGCTGGCGATCCCGACCATGATCCTGGCAGAAACCGCGCTGTCCTTCCTCGGCATCGGCCTTCAGCCGCCGATCATCTCCTGGGGCACGCTGCTGCAGGAGGCGCAGAACATCCGCGCGGTCGCCCAGGCGCCGTGGCTGCTGTTCACGCCGGCCGCCGCCATCGTGCTTGCCGTTCTGGCGCTGAACTTCCTCGGTGACGGCCTGCGCGATGCCGCCGATCCTTACGGAGAGACCTCATGAGCGAAACCGCAGACATCATTCTCAGGGTCGAGAACCTGAAGACCTGGTTTCCCACGCGCCAGGGCGTCTTCAAGGCCGTCGACGATGTTTCCTTCTCGCTTGAACATGGCAAGACGCTGGCGATCGTCGGCGAAAGCGGTTCCGGCAAGTCGGTGACGGCCCGCTCCATCCTCCAGATTGTCGACCATCCCGGCCGGATCGAGAGCGGATCGATCATGTTCACCCGCGCCGACGGTTCGTCCGTCGATATCGCGCGCCTCGATCCGCGCGGCCGCGCCATTCGCGATATCCGCGGCAAGGACATCGCGATGATCTTTCAGGAGCCGATGAGCTCGCTGTCGCCGGTTCACCGGGTCGGCGACCAGATCGGCGAGGCGCTGCGTATCCATGAAAAGGTGTCGCGCGTGGAGGAACGCCGCCGCGTGATTGACCTGCTCCGCCAGGTGGAAATCCCGAACCCCGAAACGGCGATCGACCGCTACACATTCGAGTTTTCCGGCGGCATGCGCCAGCGCGTGATGATCGCCATGGCGCTTGCCTGCAATCCGCGCCTTCTGATTGCCGACGAGCCGACAACGGCGCTCGACGTCACCACCCAGGCGGAAATTCTCGACCTGATCCGCCGCCTGCAGAAAAGCCACGACATGGCGGTGATCTTCATCACCCATGACATGGGCGTGGTCGCCGAGATCGCCGACGACGTTCTGGTGATGTATCGCGGCAAGGTGCGTGAAACCGGACCGGCGGAGACAATCTTCCACAACCCGCAGGACGATTATACCCGCAATCTCATCCGCTCCGTGGTGAAGCTCGAGCAGAAGGCCGAAATCCGCCTTTCGCGTCCGCCGATCCCGAAGGACGAGACGCCGCTGCTCGATGTGCGGGACATGACGCTGACGTTTCCAAACGGGCTGACGGCGGTCAACAACGTATCGCTTTCGCTGCGCACCGGCGAAACGCTCGGCATTGTCGGCGAAAGCGGCTCGGGCAAGACCACGATGGGCCGCTGCCTGCTGCGCATCTACGACCCGAGTGCGGGCCGCGCCGATTTCCGGCGGAAGGACGGCAGCATCGACGATGTCCTGAGCGCCGACAAGGCCGGCCTCAAATCGATCCGCCGCGAAATCCGCATGGTGTTTCAGGACCCCGTCGGTTCGCTCAGCCCGCGCAAGACGGTCGGCGAGATCATCGCCGAACCGCTGAAGCTTGCCGGCATGCGCGGCAGGGAACGCGAGGACGAAGTCTGCCGGCTGATGGAACAGGTCGGGCTGGAGCCCTCATGGCGCGAGCGCTATCCGCATGCCTTTTCCGGCGGCCAGCGCCAGCGCATCGGCATTGCCCGCGCCATTTCGGTCAAGCCGCGGCTGATCATCGCCGATGAGGCCACCTCCGCGCTCGACGTGTCGCTGCGCTCGCAGATGCTTGACCTGATGATGCAGCTGCAGGACGAGATGGGCCTTTCCTATATCTTCATCTCCCACGACATGTCGGTCATCCGCTACATGTGCGACCGGGTCGCGGTGATGTATCGCGGCCAGATCGTCGAGACCGGCGCGACCGATGCTGTCGTCAACAACCCGCAGCACCGCTACACCCAGGCATTGCTTTCCGCCATTCCCAACCCCGATCCGCGCCATCCGCGGCTGAAGGACCGGTTCCGCTACGATCCGGAGACGGCGGCTCCCACTCATGGATAAGAAAATGAAAATCACGGACGTCAAGATCATCGTCACCGCGCCGGGCCGCAACTTCGTCACCGTCAAGATCTTCACCGATCAGGGGCTGACCGGCATTGGCGATGCGACGCTGAACGGGCGCGAAAAGGCGGTCGTCGCCTATCTGGAAGACCATCTTGTGCCGATCCTGATCGGCCGCGATGCAAGCCGCATCGAGGATATCTGGCAGTATTTCTACAAGGGCGCCTACTGGCGCCGCGGGCCTGTGACCATGGCCGCGATCGGCGGCATCGACACCGCGCTCTGGGATATCAAGGCCAAGGCGGCCGGCATGCCGCTCTACCAGCTTTTGGGCGGGGCAAGCCGCGAGAAGATGCTTTGCTACGTCCACGCCCAGGGCGGCGAGATTGCCGAGGCGGTGGATAATGTCGCGAAATGGATGGACAAGGGCTATCGCGCCGTGCGCGCCCAGGTGGGCATTCCCGGCCTTCCGGCAGTTTATGGCACGGACAATTCCACCACCAACACCGCCGACCGCAACAATCTTCCGCAGGAGGAAACCTGGTCGACGGCGAAATATATGCGTCATGTGCCGATGCTTTTTGAAGCGCTGCGCGATCAGCTCGGTTTCGACGTGGAACTGCTGCACGATGTCCATCACCGGCTGACCCCGATCGAAGCGGCCCGGCTTGGCAAGGATCTGGAACCCTACCGCCTGTTCTGGCTGGAAGACGCGGTGGCGGCCGAACACCAGGAAGGCTTCCGGCTGATCCGCAACCACACGACGACGCCGCTGGCCGTCGGCGAGGTGTTCAATACGATCTGGGACGCAAGGCTGCTGATCGAGGAACAGCTGATCGACTATATCCGCATGACCACGGTGCATGCCGGCGGCGTGACGCCGATGCGCCGGATCATGGATCTGGCCGGCATCCACAATGTCCGCACCGCCTGCCACGGGGCGATGGACATGTCGCCCGCCTGCTTTGCCGCAAACCTGCATCTCGGCCTCTGGGCGCCCAATTTCGGCATTCAGGAATATTCGCCCTACCTGCCCGAAACGCTCGCGGTCTTCCCCGGCGCATGGACGGTGGCGGACGGCCATCTCCATCCGGGCGACGCGCCCGGCCACGGTGTCGATATCGACGAGACGCTGGCGGCGAAATATCCCTATGAGCGCTCATACCTTCCCGTGAACCGTCTGGAAGACGGCACGCTCTGGCACTGGTGAGGTCCCGTCATGAAGATTTCCGCAATCCGCGCCTATGCCGCGCGCGTCGGCATCCGCAACCAGCTTCTGGTCAAGGTCGAAACCGATGCCGGCGTTTATGGCTGGGGCGAAAGCGGGCTTTCCGGCCGTGAACTGGCCGTCATCGGCGCTGTCGAGCACTATGCCGGATTTCTGACTGGCCGCGACCCGCTGGCGATTTCCGCTCTCTGGCAGGAGATGTACCGCAGTCAGTATTTCGAGGGCGGCCGGGTGCTGACCGCCGCGATTTCCGCCATCGATATCGCGCTTCACGATATCAAGGGCAAGGCGCTCGGTGTGCCGGTCTACGAGCTTCTCGGCGGCAGGAACCGCGACGTCATTCCCACATTCGCCACCACCTCGGCGCCCCCCGGCCCGGAAATGATCGCCCAGGCGCAATCACTGGTCGATGCCGGCTGGCGGGCGATGCGGCTTTCCGTTTCCGGCCACGAGGAAAAGGCGGTCTACGAGCCGCGCGAGCATATCGCCGAAACCGCGCGCTGGTGCGTGGAAACGCGCAAGGCGCTTGGCGAGAAGATCGTGCTCGGCGTCGATTTTCACCACCGGCTGAGCGTCGCAGAAGCGGCGAGTTTCTGCCAGAAAATGCCATCCGGCACGCTCGATTTCATCGAGGAGCCGATCCGCGACGAAACGCCGGAAGCCTATGAGAGCCTGCGGCGGATGACGGATGTGCCTTTCGCCATCGGCGAGGAATTCGCCTCCAAATGGCAGTTCCTGCCCTACATCGAGCGCGACATTCACCAGTTCAACCGGCTGGATGTCTGCAATGTCGGCGGGCTGACGGAATCGATGAAGGTCGCGGGCTGGAGCGAGGCCCATTATGTCGACATGATGCCGCATAATCCGCTCGGCCCGGTCTGCACCGCCGCGACCCTGCATTTTGCCGCCGCCGTTGCCAATTTCGCTTGGCTGGAAACGCGCTCGAGCCCGGTCGAAACCCATCTCGGCTTCGACGACGCCACCCTGTTTCCGCTCTGCCCGCAACTCGACGGCGCCGTCTACAAGGTGCCGGAAGTCCCGGGGCTGGGTATCGAGGTCGACGAGACCCTCCTGAAGGAAGCCCGCTTCACCCCCTGGGAAGCGCCACACCTCAAACGCCGCGACGGTTCGGTGACAAACTGGTAGCTGTCCGGAAAAGCTTCCGGCACGGCAGAAGCATTGTTAACGCGCCGCCACGAGCGTGTGGTTTTCTCCCTCGCTGTTGAGATAGCGGCGCACGGGAAGCGGGACTTTCGGCGACTTCTCCACAACCAGCCCGCATCCTTCCAGAAGCCTGCGCTTGTCGGGATTCGTCCCGACCGCCCGCCAGATCGTGCGCGTGGAATAGGGCACGTTCTGCTGGCGCCATGAAACGCCGGTGGTGACACCATACAGATAGGTGCGCTGATGCTCGGCAAATGGCATCAGGGTTGTCTGGCACAGGAAGGAATGTTCGCTGACGCCGCGCTCGACGATGAAAAGCCGGTTGCGCCAGTAGGCCGCCAATCCGGCATATTTCGAAAATTGCCGGATCTCCAGATCCCGGTCATAAATCCGCTCGATCGATTTCACCGTGATCTGGCCGCTCTTTTCCTCGATCTTCGCGCAGCTTCTGACGATTTTTCCGGGCCAGGAGAGACTTTTGTGGAAAAGTTCGTAGTAGCCCGCATACTGGCGCAGCTCCGCCAGATCGCCGGGAAATCCTTCGCGCAGAAGTGAGGCGGGCCCGGCGGATTCGGCCGGCGCGTCGAGCACTTCCTGAAAGCGTTTTTCCGGCAGCAGGAAATCCTGCGGCTTCAGACCGAAATATCGCGCGATTTTCCCTGTATTATAGGGCGAAGGCCGGGTTTGAGCGGCAAGATAGCGATTGAACTGCTGCCGGTTGATTCCGATTTCGCGGCAGATTGCCGTGATCGACGGACGGGTGTCGCAGGCAAACCGTAAATTGGCCGCAAAACTCCTGTTATTCGGGGTTGTCATTGTGTACGGAGCCAATCCTGTTAGCGTCAACTAGCGTCACTACGCGTCAATAAGCGAAGTTGTTTGGTCTCTGCAAGGCCCTTATGCCTTCGCTCATGATTTTTTTGACGGGCCCGTCAATCGCGCCTTCCGGCGCTCCGACACTGCCTATTGCCAATATCCACCGCCCGCCGTTCTGATACGGTTGGGGCGAAACATGTACCGTTTAAACAGACAGGGGAAAGCAGATGAAAAACAGGAAAACAGCCATTCAGCAGGCGGGCCTCAACCGCCGCGCCTTTCTTGCATCCGCCGCTGCAGCCGGGTTTGCGGCCACCGCTTCCGGCCTTCTGATGCCGCGCGAAAGCCTTGCTGCTGAAGAACCGCAGCGTGGCGGCCACTTCGTTCTCGGCCTCGACGGCGGCCAGACGACCGACATTCTCGATCCCGGCACCTATGCCGGCAGCACCATGTTTCTGGTCGGCTACACCTGGGGCGACCGGCTGGTGACCACCGACCCGGTTTCCGGCGAGGCGCTGCCGAGCCTGGCTGAAAGCTGGACGTCTTCCGACGACGCGAAGGTGTGGACCTTCAAGCTGCGCAAGGATGTACGCTTCCATGACGGTTCGCCCTTCACCGTCAGCGATGCGGCCCAGACGCTGCGCCGCCATTCCGACAAGGACTCCACCTCCGCCGCCCTCGGCCTTCTCGAAGAGATCGAGACCATCGAGGAAAACGGTGGCGATCTGGTCATCACGCTGAAGAACGGCAATGCCGACCTGCCGCTGATGCTGACCGACTATCATCTGCAGATCCAGAAAAACGGCGGTATGGACGACCCCAACAGCGCCATCGGCACGGGACCCTACAAGCTGGAAAGCTTCGAGCCGGGCATCCGCATCACCTTCTCGAAGAATGAGGATGACTGGAACGAGGATCGCGGTTTCGTCGACAGTGTCGAGGTTCTGGTCATCAACGACAACACCGCGCGCATCGCCGCCCTTTCCTCGGGCAAGGTGCATTTCATCAACACGCTCAGCCCGAAGACGATGTCACTGTTGTCGCGGGCGCCGAATGTCGAGACCATCAGCACCAAGGGCAAGGGTTTTTATTCCTTCCTGATGCATGGCGACACCGCGCCCTTCGACAATAACGACCTCAGAATGGCGCTGAAGCTCGCCATCGACCGCCAGGCGATGCTCGATACCATTCTCGGCGGCTACGGCACGCTCGGCAACGACTATCCCGTCAACGATGCCTATGCGCTGGCACCGACGGATATTCCCCAGCGCGCCTACGACCCGGAAGAGGCGGCGCATTATTTCAAGAAATCCGGTCATGAAGGCCCGGTCCTGCTGCGCACCTCCGATGCCGCCTTTACCGGCGCAGTCGACGCCTCTGTCCTGTTTCAGGCCAATGCCAAGGAAGCCGGCATCGACATCAAGCTCCAGCGCGAACCGTCCGACGGATACTGGTCGAATATCTGGAACAAGAAGCCGTTCTGCGCCTCCTACTGGGGCGGCCGGGCAACGCAGGATATCCGCTACACCACCACCCAGCTTTCGACGTCGACATGGAACGACACCCGCTTCAAGGACCCCGCATTCGACAAGATGCTGCTTGAGGCCCGTGCCGAAACCGATCAGGACAAGCGCCGTGCGCTCTACCGCCAGATGGCGATGACGGTGCGCGACAACAGCGGCCTCATTCTGCCGGTGTTCAACAACTATCTCAATGCCCGTTCGACAAAGCTGATGGGCTGGATCGACGATGTCGGCAACGACCTGTCCAACGGACAGATCGCCAGCCGCGCCTGGTTTGCCGCCTGATCTGGAGAACGAGGAAGCCGCGGGAAAGACCCGCGGCTTTCATGGAGACTATGACAGAAACCCAACCCTCTCCTTCCACCCCTGTCGACGCGCCCTCTCCCGGCCTGATCGTCATTTTGCGCGCGCGCTTTCCCATGGCGAGCCGTATCATCGAGCGGATCGTGCTTGGCGTCGGCCTGCTGTTCGCCAGTTCGATCCTGATTTTCGCCGGGATTGAAATCCTGCCCGGCGATTTTGCCACGACCTATCTCGGTCAGGCGGCAACACCGCAGGCGATTGCCAATCTGCGTGCCGAATTCGGCCTCGACCAGTCCCTCGTGACCCGCTATTTCGACTGGCTCCTCGGCATCTTGCACGGCGATTTCGGGCATTCCTGGGCAAGCGGCCAGTCCGTCAGCGGGCAGATTGCCGATCGGCTCGGCAATTCGCTGCTTCTGGCCGGGACGGCTGCGGTCATCGCCGTGCCGCTGGCCGTCGGCCTCGGCCTCATCGCCGTGCTCTACCGCGACCGTCTGGTTGACCGGCTCATCAATCTGGTCTCGCTTGCCGCCGTCTCGCTGCCGGAATTCTTCGTCGCCTACCTGCTGATCATGGTATTCGTGGTCCAGCACCCCGTCGCGGCGTTTCCCGCAACCGTCTATGACAGCATGAGCCTGTGGCAGAAGCTTCAGACCATCGTTCTGCCGGTGGCAACGCTCGTTCTGGTGGTTCTGGCGCACATGATGCGCATGACCCGCGCTGCGATCATCAATGTCATGGCGTCGGCCTATATGGAAACCGCCGAGCTGAAGGGCATCGGCGCATTGCGCGCGATCGTGAAACATGCCGCCCCCAACGCGCTGGCGCCGATCATCAATGTCGTTGCGCTCAACCTTGCCTATCTGATCGTCGGCGTCGTCGTTGTCGAGGTCGTCTTCGTCTATCCGGGCATGGGGCAATACATGGTGGATGCGGTGACGGTGCGCGACCTGCCGGTGGTGCAGGGCTGCGGGCTGGTGTTCTCCGCCATCTACATTCTCCTGAACATGATCGCCGATATCCTGTCCATTCTTGTCAATCCGCGTCTGAGGCACCCACGATGAATATCCGTTCCGTTCCGTTGACGGCATGGATCGGCATGGCCGGCATCGCCATCGCCGTCATCGCCGCCGCTTTCGCCCCCTGGCTTGCCCCTTACGGCGAAAACCAGGTTGTTGGCAGCCCCTGGGAGGTGGCCAGCAAGGCCTTTCCGCTCGGTCTCGACAATCTCGGCCGGGATCTGCTGTCGCGCATGATCTACGGCGCCCGGATGACGCTGTTCGTGTCGTTCTGCGCCACCATTCTCGCCTTCTCGCTGGGCGTCATCTTCAGTTTCGTGGCAGCCGTCATGCGCGGCATCGTCGATATGGGCCTGTCGCGCCTCAACGACCTGATGATGTCGATCCCGACGCTGATCTTCGCGCTGATCGTGCTGGCGGCGCTGCCGCAGAACCTGTTCGTGCTGATCGTCGTCATGGCGGTGCTCGATTCGACCCGCGTGTTCCGGCTTGGCCGGGCGCTGGCGGTCGATATCGCGGTGATGGATTTCGTCGAGGCGGCCAGGCTGCGCGGCGAAAAGACGCTGTGGATCGTGTTCCGCGAAATCCTGCCGAATGCGATGACGCCGCTTTTGGCCGAATTCGGCCTGCGCCTTGCCTTTGCGGTGCTGTTCATTTCGACCCTGTCCTTCCTCGGCCTCGGCATCCAGCCGCCGACGGCCGACTGGGGCGGCATGGTCAAGGACAACAAGGACGGCATCATCTTCGGTGTCTCCGCAGCCCTCGTGCCGGGTGCAGCGATTGCCGCACTCACCATCTCGATCAATCTCGTCGTCGACTGGCTGCTGAAACGCACGTCCAGCCTGAAAGGAGGCCGCGGTGGCTGAACTTCAAAAAACAGACGAAGCGCCCCTTTTTGAGGTCCGCAATCTGCAAATCGGCGCCATGGCCTACCCGCCGGGCGAACGTCCCCGTCCCATCGAGATCGTGAAGGGCGTGAGTTTCACGCTGGAACGCGGCAAGGTTCTGGGCCTGATCGGTGAATCGGGCGCGGGTAAGTCCACGATCGGGCTTTCGCCGCTGGCCTATGGGCGCGGCGGCGTGACGATTACCGGCGGCGAGGTTCTGCTGGACGGCGTCGACATCCTGAAACTCGGCAAATCCGGCACGCGGGCGCTGCGCGGCGCGCGGGTCTGCTACGTTTCGCAGTCGGCGGCTGCATCGTTCAACCCGGCCCACAAGCTCGGCGATCAGGTGAGCGAGGCCACCGTGCGCCACGGGCTGATGAGCCGCAGCGAAGCGCGTGCGCGGGCCGTCGAGCTGTTTACCATTCTCGGCCTGCCGGACCCTCAAACCTTCGGCAACCGCTATCCCCATCAGGTGTCCGGCGGACAGTTGCAGCGGGCGATGACGGCGATGGCGCTGTGCAGCCACCCGGAGCTCATCGTCTTCGACGAGCCGACCACGGCGCTGGACGTCACCACCCAGATCGACGTTCTGGCCGCGATCAAGACCGCGATTGCGAAAACCGGAACCGCCGCGCTTTACATCACCCATGATCTGGCGGTGGTGGCACAGGTGGCCGACGACATCATGGTGCTGCGCAACGGCGAAACCGTGGAATATGGCAGCGTCGAGAAGATCATCGACAATCCCGACGCCGACTATACCCGCGAACTGGTGAATGTCCGCGCCATCCGCCACGAGGAAGCGACCGACCAGTCCGACCGCTTTTTCGAGATGAAAAACATCTCGGCGGCCTATGGCGCAACGCCGGTTCTGTTCGATGTGTCGCTGCATGTTCCCAAGGGGCAGACGCTGGCCATTGTCGGCGAATCCGGCTCGGGTAAATCGACGCTGGCGCGGGTGGCAACCGGGCTGTTGCCGCCGACGGCCGGCAGCGTGCGCCTTGACGGGACGGAACTGCCGCCGGCGCTGAAGAAGCGCAGCCGCGAGGAACTGCGCCGGCTTCAGCTGATCTACCAGATGGCCGACACGGCGATGAACCCGCGCCAGACCGTCGGGCGGATCATCGGCAGGGCGGTGACGTTTTACGAGGGCCTGAACGGTTCCGCACGGAAAAGCCGCGTCAACGACCTGCTCGAGCAGATCGAAATGGGCAGCGGCTTTTACGACCGCTATCCAGCCGAGCTTTCCGGCGGCCAGAAGCAGCGCGTGGCCATTGCCCGGGCGCTCGCCGCACAGCCGGAGCTGATCATCTGCGACGAGCCGACATCGGCGCTCGACCCGCTGGTTGCCGACGGCATCCTGAAACTGCTGCTGCAGCTTCAGAAGGAAAAACAGCTTTCCTATGTATTCATCACCCATGACATCGCCATTGTCCGGGCCATTGCCGACAGTGTCGCGGTGATGCACAGGGGCCGGCTTGTCCGCTTCGGCCCCAAATCGGAGGCGCTGACCCCGCCTTTCGACGATTATACCGACCTGTTGCTGAACTCCGTGCCGGAAATGAAAACCGGCTGGCTGGAAGACGTGCTTGCCAGCCGCAGGATTTCCAGCGCCGGCAACTGATGCATTCGGCCGGGCCGCACCTTCGGCCCGCGCCCCGTTTCCCGATAAAACCGAAATACGAGAAGGTCAAAACCATGGCGCAACAAGGTTTTTCGACGTCCGAAGACCAGTGGATCACGCTGAAGGACGGCACCCGCCTGGCAACGCGAATCTGGATGCCGGACGGCGCGTCTGACAAGCCGGTTCCAACCGTGCTGGAATATCTGCCCTATCGCAAACGCGGCGGAACCGACCCGCGCGACGAATCCACCTATCCCGTCTTTGCCGCCGCCGGCATTGCCGGTGTGCGCGTCGATATCCGCGGTTCGGGTGAATCCGAAGGCGTCATCGATGGCGAATATACCCCGCGCGAACTCTCCGATGCCTGCGAAATCCTCGAATGGATCGCCGCCCAGCCCTGGTCGAACGGCAATGTCGGCATGATGGGGATTTCCTGGGGCGGGTTCAACTGCCTGCAGGTGGCCGCCCTCAAGCCGCCGCAGTTGAAGGCCGTGATCTCGATCGCCTCCACCGTCGACCGCTACAATGACGACATTCACTACAAGAACGGCACGCACCTTTCCGCGCAGCTTTCATGGGCGGGCACAATGCTGGCCTATCAGTCGCGCATGCCGGATATCGATCTGGTCGGCGACAAGTGGAAGGACATGTGGCTGGAGCGACTGGAAGGGCAGCCGTTCTTCATGGAGGAATGGCTTGCGCACCAGCGCCGCGACGATTTCTGGAAACACGGCTCGATCTGCGAGGATTTCGACGGTTTTCCCGTTCCAGCACTGGTCATTGCCGGCTGGGCGGACGGCTATCGCAACACCCCGCTGAAGGCCGTTGAAGGCCTGGGCGACAAGGGCAAGGCCATCAACGGTCCGTGGGTGCACAAATACCCGCATTTCGCCTGGCCGAAGCCGCGCATGGACTTCCACGCCGAAGCCATCGCGTGGTGGAAACGCTGGCTGGACGATGAAGCCAACGGCGCGGAAGACCTGCCGCAGATGCGCGCCTACATCCTCGACGGACCGCGCCCGGCGCTTAGGCGCGACCGCGATCCCGGCTATTGGGTTGCAAAACAGGCCTGGGAAGCACCGCAGACGGACACCCTGACCGTTGCCGCCGACGGCACGCTCAACGCAACAGGCGCCAGCGAGGGCACCGGCGACATCTATCTGCGTTCGCCGCTCGATACCGGCATCAGCGGCGGCGAATGGTTCACCCTGAAGCCTGACGCGGAAATTGCCGGCGACCAGCGCATCGACGATGGCGGTTCGCTGGTTTTCGAAACCGCGCCGCTTGCCGATGAAAGCGTCTATCTCGGCGCGCCGGAACTTTCCGTCGATGTCACTTGCGACGGCGACTGGGAAAACCTTGCCGTGCGCGTCATCGATGTCCATCCCGACGGCACGGAGACCCGCGCCTGCTACGGCGTACTGAACCTCGCCCATCGCGATGGCAACGAAACGCCGGCCAACATGCCCCAGGGCGAGAAGACGCGCATCACCATGCGGCTCGATGCCATGGGCTACCGTTTTGCGCCCGGCCATCGCATCAAGCTCGCGCTGTCGACAAGTTACTGGCCGATCATCCTGCCGTCGCCGCAGGCCCCCGGCCTGACGATCGATACGGCGAGCATCCGCCTTTCCATGCCGCTTCTCGGCCAGCATGAACGCATCGCCGTCGAGGAGCCGGAAAACCCCGATCCGCTGCCGCAATATGAAATGCGCCTGCCGGAGGAAACCCGCCGCTCGGTCGAGCGGGATCTGGTCACCGGACTGACCCACTATCGCATCTACGAGGATGCCGGGCTGGAAGTGCATCCCGAAAACGGCTTGCGCACGCAGGAAATCCGCAACGAGGACTGGTCGATCGACCCGAATGACCCGCTGTCGATGAAGGGCGATATCGACTGGAAAATCCGGCTCGAACGCGACGGCTGGTCGGTTTCGACGAAAACCACCACGACAATGCATTGCACGGCGGAGGACTGGACCATCACTGCCAGCGTGACGGCCTTCGAAGGCGACCGGGAGATCTTCACCAAGACCTTCGAAAAGCGCATCCCGCGCGATTTCATGTAACGTCCGCACTCAGTCGGCTGACCCGCCGACCTGAACAGCACCCCGGAACGGCTTCCTGAACTTTCAGGGAGCCGTTTTTTTCGGGCTTGCATACCCCCGAACGGAACGTGCAGGGCGGCCTGACAGCGGACCAGTAAAATATCTGCGACAATGCTCCGGTCTGATCACATTCAGTGCATCGCAAGTGCCGAATTCGTTATATCATCATTGCCAACGCCAAAGGATCAAGAAAAGCCCGCGAGCTTTGTACACACGCGCTGCGCGACCTGCTGGATCCAACCGGAAAGACCTCGCTGTGACTGCAATCTTCCACGAGACGTTCGAGCCGACCATCGACAGCCTTGTCGCCCGCTTTGCCGGTGGCGGCGTGAACATGGTCGAGGCCTGGGTGTTTTCCGACACGGCGACACGCCGGAAGGCGGAGCAGGCCCTTGCGGAAAAGGGCATCACCGCCCGGTTTCGCAGCGGCTACAAGCCGCTGGTGCATTTCTTTCGCGAAGAGGTGGAGACCGAGGGGGTGATCTCCGCCCGGATCACCTACCCGGTTCATCCGGCGGCCCCGGAAAATCGTTTCCTGCTGGAAGCCTATCCGCTTTCCGGCATGCTCGGCAATGCTGAGGTTTCTTTCACGCCGTCGAGGGGCGAGCCAGACCTGTTCTATAGCGTGGCTCTGACATGGGCCGACGGCCGTCGCGACACAAGAAAGGTGTTCGCGCCGAACCGTCTGCACCAGGATTTCGCCGGCCAACAGGCGCTTTCGCCGACAGGCTGGCTGCGCATCGACGGCAATGCAGGAGAACGCATCGAGACCGATTACGAGGCGCTGTTTTCCAAGACGATACGGACCATCGCCGATCGGGACTGGGGCGACAGTGAGCCCTATTTCGAGGAACTGAATATCACGGCGACACTGCCCGTTGAAGACGAATGGCTGCCGCTTGCCCCGACGGATGCGATCATCAGCCTTCGCGAGGCGCTGCATGAGGACCTCTATTTTTCGCTGCTGGAGGTGTTTCAGACGCGCTCCGGCCGGCCGCTCGGCGATCGCGGCCTGCGCCCCGGCCAGATCGTGCCGGAGATACGCCTTGCCGCAGGCCCCTTGGATGCCCGCGTTGAAACCCGGCCATTCACAACAGACGAGACGGACAATGATGCCGGCGAGGCGCCTGCCGCGGCGACGAAACCGTTTTCCGCCGCCCGTGTGCGCCGCGAACTTGCAACCATCGAAGGCGAGGCTTTCGTCGCCCGTTCACGTGCCGGCCGCGCGGTCTGCGCGCGCTACCGCAAGGGCAGCGACCGGCCGGTGATGGTCAGCGGCGGACAGCATCCCAACGAGGTCACCGGCATTGCCGGCGCGCTCAGAGCCGGCCTTGCGCTTGCCGGTCGTGACAATGCACATTTCACGGTTTCCCCGCTTGAAAACCCCGACGGCTACGAACTCGACTGGCGGCTGCGGGCGGACAATCCGCATCACATGCACCACGCCGCCCGCTATACCGCCTTTGGCGACGATCTGGAATATCGCCCGCGCGACGCGCCATTCGAGACCGAAATCCGCTACCGCGCCGAGGCGATCAGCGGCGCGCTGCTGCACATCAACCTGCACGGCTATCCGGCCCATGAATGGACACGGCCGCTCTCGGGTTTCGTCCCGCGCGGCTTTGGCATGTGGACCGTGCCGAAGGGCTTCTTCCTGATCATGCGCTACAGGTCCGGCTGGGAAACGCAGGCCCGCACGCTGATCGATCGGGTCACGCAGCGGCTTGCCGAAAACCGCGCCCTTGTCGATTTCAACGCGCGCCAGATCGAGCTCTATGTCGCGCATTCGGGCACCCCGTCCTGGCCGATGGTCAATGGCTTTCCGGTGATGATTTCGCGCTACGACCACCAGCGCGTGCCGGTCACGCTGATCACCGAATATCCCGACGAAACCATTTATGACGACGCCTTCATCCAGGGCCACACCGCCCAGCTCGAGACCGCGCTCGGCGCCTATGAGGCGTGGCAGACGATGGTGTTGCCCGAAGGGGTATAACGCAGCCCGCATCCGCCCCGCCCGGGGGGGCAAGCGGCAAGCGCTTCACGCACTGCGAAATCTCAGCTTTCCAGAAAACCGAATGCCTGCGAGGCATCGCGCGTCGCGGACAGCAAAGTCTCCAGATATTCTTCTTTCCTGCTCTCGTCGAACCGCATGACGGGAAACGAAACGGAGATTGCCGCGACCGACTTGCCCGCCTGATTGAGGATCGGGGCGGCGAGACAGCGCACGCCGACCTCGCTTTCCTCGATTTCTTCGGAATAGCCCCGCGCCCGTGTCTGCATCAGTTCGGCGCGGAATGCGTCCTTGTCGGTAATGGTTCCCGGCGCCGAAACCTCCATCTTCATGTCCGCCAGTCGCTCCTCGATCTCCTCGTCATCGCGAAACGCCAGCAACGCCTTGCCAAGCGAGGTGGAGTGCAGCGGATTACGCTTGCCGAGGGTCGAATTCATCGACAGGCTGTAGGTGGAATCATACTGATGAATATAGACGACCCGCTGCTCGCGCCCGTCGAGCACGCCGAGATTGATCGATTCACCGGTGGCGCGGGAAATCCGGCTCATGACCTTGTCGGCAATGCGCAGCAGGTCGGCCTGGCCGGTCAGGGAATGCGCCGCAAGGCTGAACAGCCGCAATGACAGTTCGTATTTCTCGGTGTCCGGGTCCTGTTCGACATAGCCCAGGTCGATCATGGTGTGGAGCAGCCGGTGGGTCGTGCTTTTCGAGGTCATGGCCCGCTGGGCAATATCGGCAAGACCGGCCGTGCGGTTTTCGGCAAGGGTTTCAAGCACCGAAAACACCTTCAGGACAGCGGCGACATTTTCGGTTTTGGGTTTGGGCGTGCTCATTTTTTGTTCCATTTTTATTGGAATTCGATTTTGAAAAAAATGGACAATTTTGTCAACTGGAAACCAGTGGCCTCATAACAGAATGATATATCTACTTTATTCGTATTTAATCAGGGAAATAAAAGATATTGCCTTCGCGGCAAGTTTATGCTCCTATCAGAAAACGGAACGTAATTTCAGAAAAAATGGTTCGGGAGGCCGGAATAATTATGGACCCGCTTTTGCAGCAAAAAGAACACTTCATTTCGCGTGATGAAGTGTGTGGGCTGATCGACCGTCTGGCTGACAACCTTGTCAATATCGAGGACACGACCGGCGAGTTCCTGCTGCGGCTGGAGGATGGCCGGGTCATCGACACCAAGGGCTGGGCCGGATGGGAATGGACCCACGGGATCGGGCTTTACGGTCTTTTGAAATACTGGCAGCTGACGGGCAATGAACGGGCGATGGACATCGTCGAGACATGGTTTTCCGACCGCCTGCGCGAAGGCACGCCGACGAAAAACGTCAACACCGTCGCGCCGTTCCTGACACTGGCTTTTCTCTACGAGCACAACCCGAACCCGGTCTGGCGGAGCTATCTCGAGGAATGGGCCGAATGGGTGATGCACGACATGCCCCGCACGCGCGAAGGCGGCATCCAGCACATCGTCTACAACTCCGTCAATCATCAGCAGATGTGGGACGACACGCTGATGATGAGTGTCCTGCCGCTGGCCAAGATCGGCCTTGTGCTTGGCCGTCCCGATTATATCGATGAAGCGAAGTTTCAGTTCCTCACGCACATTCAGTATCTGTCGGACCGCAAGACCGGCCTCTGGTATCACGGCTGGACCTTCGACGGTGACCATAACTTCGCCGAGGCGTTGTGGGCGCGCGGCAACAGCTGGATCACCATCGCCATCCCCGAATTCATCGACCTGCTGAAACTGCCCGAAAGCGATCCGCTGTATCGGCATCTGGTTTCGACGCTTCACCGGCAGGCAGCAAGCCTGCGCCAAACGCAGGACGAAAGCGGCCTGTGGCACACCCTGCTCGATGACCCGCAAAGCTATCTCGAAAGCTCCGCGACGGCGGGCTTCGCCTACGGCCTGATGAAAGCCCGCCGCATGCGCCTGCTTCCCGAAGACTATCTGGAAACCGCCGAGAAGGCGATGCGCGGCGTTGTCGAAAACATCAGCGACGACGGCGAGCTTCTCAATGTCTCGTTTGGCACCGCCATGGGCAACGATCTCGATTTCTACAGGGAGATCAAGCTGACCTCGATGCCCTACGGGCAGGCCATGGCGATGTTCTGCCTGACCGAATATCTGCGCTCGTTCATCTGAGGAAACGGCGCCGGACACAAACTTTCAATTCCGACTGGGAGGAAAAAATGCTGAAATCAGTCCTGATCGCAAGTGCAGCCGCACTTCTCGCCTCAACAACGCTGGCCGAAGCCAGAACCCTGCGCTTGGCCTATGCCAGCAACGCCACGCCGACAAAACAGGCCATGACCGAGTTCGGCGAGCTTCTGTCGGAAAAGACCGATGGTGAACTGACGGTCCAGTTCTTTCCCGACAGCCAGCTTGGCGGCGAGCGCGAACTGGTGGAAATGGTGCAGTCCGGCCTTCTGGACCTGACCAAGGTTTCCGGCGGGCTGATGGAAAGCTTCTCGCCGATCTACGGCGTCTTCTCCATGCCTTACCTGTTCGATGATCAGGACCATTTCTACAAGGTCATGGACGACCCGGAAATCATGGAGCCGATCTATCAGTCGACGGCCGACACCGGCATGATCGGGCTGACCTATTACGACAGCGGCGCCCGCAGTTTCTATACCGCCGCAGAACCGGTCGAAGGCGTTGACGATCTCGACGGTCTCAAGATCCGCGTCATGCAGAGCCCCACCTCGATTTCCATGGTCGAAATGCTCGGCGGCTCCCCGATCGCCATGGGCCAGTCGGAAGTCTATACCTCCATCCAGCAGGGCGTTCTGGACGGCGCGGAAAACAATGAATTCGCGCTGACGATTGCCCGCCACGGCGAAGTCGCGAAATACTATTCCTACGACATGCACACCCGCATTCCCGATGTCATGCTGATCTCGAAGGCCACATTCGACAGCCTCTCGCCGGAAGAGCAGAAAGCCGTCATCGCCGCTGCGAAGGAATCGACCGCGTTCCAGAAAACCGCCTGGGGCGACGCCATCGCCGCCACCAAGAAGGAAGCCGAGGAGGAATTCGGCGTTCAGTTCTTCTATCCCGATGTCAGCGAATTCCAGGCCGCGGTGCAGCCGATGTATGATGCGCTGCAGTCCGAGCCGGAAAAATACCAGGTCTACGAACAGATCCGCGCAGCTGCAGGAGACTGATCTGATGCACACGCTGCGTCGTATTCTCGACGCCGTTGTGGGAACGGCCTGCTGCATCGTGCTTGCCGCGATGGTGGCCGTTCTCGCCTGGCAGGTCTTCAGCCGCTATGCGCTGAACGCGCCATCGACCTTTTCGGAAGAGTTCCTGCGTTTCGGCGTCATCTGGATGTCGCTTCTGGGGGCTGCCTATTCCGCCGGAAAGGGCACGCACATGGCCATCGACCTTGTGCCGGAGATGACGAGCGGCAGGCTGCGCATGATCCTGAAGGCGCTTGTGCCGATCTCCTTCATGATCTTTGCCGTGCTGGTGCTGATCATCGGCGGCATGCGCGGCGTCAACATCGCCGTGGGCCAGCACTCGCCGGTGCTGCGCGTGCCGATGGGGCTGGTCTATGCCAGTCTGCCGGTCTCAGGCGGCTTCATCCTTGTCTACAGCATCCTAAACCTGGTCGAGATCCTCTTCGGAAAGCGCGACTTCCCCGATCAGGTTGAAAAAATAGCGGCGACGGGAGACTGAAATGGCCGGTCAAGCCAGTCTTGTAATGATATCGGTTTTCGCGGTTCTGGCGCTTCTGGGCCTGCCGCTGGCCGTTTCCATTGTCGCCGCCGCCCTGTCGGCCGTCGTGCTTGTCGCCCCCTTCGATATGGCGCTCTTCACCTCGGCGCAGAAGATGCTGGCAAGCCTCGATACGTTCTCGCTGCTGGCGGTTCCGTTCTTCATCCTCTCCGGGGTGATGATGAATTCCGGCGGCATTGCCGTGCGGCTGGTGAATTTCGCCAAGCTGATTTCCGGGCGCATTCCCGGGTCTCTGGCCCAGACCAATATTGCCGGCAACATGCTGTTCGGCTGCATTTCCGGTTCGGCAATTGCCGCATCGACCTCGATCGGCGGCGTCATGGTGCCGATGCAGGCCAAGGAAGGGTATGACCGCGATCTCGCAGCGGCCGTCAACATCGCCTCGGCGCCGACGGGCATGCTGATCCCGCCGACAACGGCCTTCATCATCTATTCGCTGGTCTCGGGCGGAACTTCCATTGCCGCCCTGTTTCTGGCCGGCGGCGTTGCCGGACTGATGTGGGGGATCGGCCTTATCGTCATGACCACTAGCATAGCCTGGCGGCGCGGTTATCCGACATCCGGCTGGATCGGCCTTCGCGCGGCGGCGGTCGTGACACTGGAAGCCCTGCCCAGCCTGTTTCTGATCGTTCTGGTGATCGGCGGCATCATGTTCGGCATTTTCACCGCTGTCGAAGCCTCGGGCATTGCCGTCCTCTATACGATGCTGCTCACCTTCGTGATCCACCGGACAAAACCGCTGAAGGCCTTTCCGCAGTTCCTGCTGGAAACGGCGCAGATGACCGGCACCATCATGATGCTGCTGGCGGCTTCGGCGGCGCTGTCCTTCGCCATGGCCTTTACCGGCATTCCCGCCGCCGTTACATCGCTGATACTGGGGATTTCCGATAATCCGATCATCATCATGCTGGTCATCAACCTGCTTCTTCTGGTGATCGGCTGCTTCATGGATATCGGCCCGGCAATTCTGATTTTCACCCCAATCCTGCTGCCGATTTTCGAGAAGCTGGGCGGCGACCCGATCCATTTCGGCGTGATCCTGGTGTTCAACCTCGCCATCGGCACGATTACGCCGCCGGTCGGCACGGGCCTGTTCGTCGGCGCCAGCGTTGCCCAGGTGAAGGTCGAGCGCTGTATCCGCGCCCTCGTTCCCTTCTACGTGCTGCTGTTCGCCATGCTGCTGATCGTGACATTCTTCCCCGATATTTTCCTGGCTCTGCCGCGCAGTTTCGGGCTGTAGGGGCAAACCGGAGAAGAAAACCGGCGCCGGCGCTTGCGGGATCACGCCGGCGCCGGTTACATCTCACCATCGGACGCACCGGCTTCTCCCGGCATCATGCGCGCCCATTGTCCCGCAGCGATCAGCAGTAAACGCACGGACAAAGCGCCTGAGGGAACGGCCATATGTCCGAGACAGCGCACGAAAACCGGAAGAGGAATTGAGAAGATGGCAGCACGCGTGGCATTGATCGGCATCGGCATGGGCTCGGACGCCCATGTGAGGGCGATAGCGGCCAGCGAAAACCTCGTTCTGCATGGAGTGCTGTCGCGCAACCAGCAGCGCGCGGGCGCATTCTGCAAAACCTACGGCGAGCAACATGACGCGCCGGTACCGGTCGCCTATGCCGATCTTGAGGCACTTGTGGCCGATGACGCGGTCGACTTCGTCATCGTCTGCACCCCACCGGATGCGCGCGCCGACATCGTCAACGCCCTGTGCGCAGCGAAAAAGCCGATCCTCATGGAAAAGCCGGTCGAGCGCACGCTGGAACAGGCAACGGCCATCGTCGAGCGCTGTGAACAGGCGGGCATCCCGCTGGGCATCGTGTTGCAGCACCGCATGCGCGATGCGTCGATGCAGCTGGCGGACCTGCTTGAAAGCGGACGTTTCGGACCGATCGGCGTCGTCGAAATCAACGTTTCCTGGTGGCGGCCGCAAAGCTATTACGACGAACCCGGCCGGGGGACATACGCCCGTGACGGCGGCGGCGTGCTGATTTCACAGGCCATTCACCCGCTTGATCTGGCGCTTTCGCTTTGCGGACCGGTTTCCCGCGTTCAGGCCATGACCCGGACGTCCTCTCTGCACCGGATGGAAGCTGAAGATTTCGTTGCCGCCGGACTGGATTTTGCCAATGGCGCCTGCGGTTCTCTGGTGGCAAGCACGGCAAGCTTTCCGGGCATGCCCGAAAACATCGCGATCCACTGCGAGAATGCGTCCGCGCGCCTGCAATCCGGCCAGATCGAGGTTCACTGGCGCAACGGTGAGCATGAACTGCTGGGCGAAACAACCACATCAGGCGGCGGCGCCGACCCGATGGCCTTCCCCTATGTCTACCACCAGAGGATCATCGAGGATTTCGCCGAAGCCATTGCCACCGGCCGCGATCCGGCGGTGACAGGCCGAAAAGCGCTCGACGTGCACAAACTGATCGCAGCCCTCGTCCGCTCCTCAAAGGAACAACAGGCCGTCAGCGTCAACTGACGAATAAAGTCTGCGGACAAGGCCGGACCCTTTCCAATCGTGTCATCCTCGTGCTTGACACGAGGATCCATGTGCCTCTCCACACGTGACGCCGCTTGCCGGTTTGCTACCCTGAAACACAAGCTCAACCGCCTTCCTTGCTGCAATCGCGACTGGATCCTCGTGTCAAGCACGAGAATGACGCCTGAGAGAATCGCGAATGCAGGCCGTCAGCGCTAACTGAAGGCCCTGAAACCTTGTGGAGCAACGGAGCCCGGCCGGCGCGCATGGCCGGCCATGGCGGCGACCTCAGATGCCGACCGGCGCCTGTTCGCGTCCCCTCTCCTTCTCATCGGCGGCCTGCGCAAGCGCGGGCAGTGTGAGGTTTTGTCCGGTTTCGACATCGAACACATGCGTCTTATGCATCATGAACGCCAACTGGAGTGCGTCGCCGCGCGCCGCATAGTCGATTTCATCCGAGAAATCCGAGGGAACACGCGCGGCAAATTCCAGCCCGCCCAGTTCGAAATGGGTGTAGACCTCATTGCCCATATGCTCGCGAAGACGAAAACGGCCGGTGACCGGATGCGTCATCCCGCCCTCCTTCAGCGCCGCCCCGCGCACGCTTTCGGTCGTGCCGATATGTTCGGGACGAATGCCGAACTGGACCTGATCGCCGACCTTGTTGCGCAACAGATCGGCATGGCCTTCGGGAAGCGGCAGCATGACGCCGCCGATCTCGACACCGAGGCCGCCATCGCGGGCAACCACCCTGGCGGCGTGGATGTTCATTTCCGGAGAACCGATGAAACCGGCGACAAAGGCATTGACCGGGCGCTCGTAAAGGGTGGTCGGGGTATCCACCTGCTGAATGGTGCCATCCTTCAAAACGCAGATCCGCTCGCCCATCGTCATTGCCTCGACCTGATCGTGGGTCACGTAGATCGCCGTGGACGGCTGGCCCTGCGCGCGCAGCGAGCGGTGAAGTTCGGTCAGTCTGACGCGCATCGAGGCCCGCAGCTTGGCGTCGAGGTTGGACAGCGGCTCATCGAACAGGAACACTTCCGGGCGCTTGACGATGCAACGGCCGACCGCAACACGCTGCGCCTGACCGCCGGAAAGCTGGCGCGGAAGACGGTCCAGCAGCGGCTCCATTTCCAGCGCTTCGGCGGCCTCCATCACCCGTTCGTGGATTTCCTTCTTTGGAAGTCCGGCAAGCTTCAGCCCGAAGGCCATGTTCTTGTAAACGGTCATATGCGGATAAAGCGCATAGTTCTGGAACACCATGGCAATGCCGCGTTCCTTGGCCCTGAGATTGTTGCACAGGGTATCACCGATCTTCAAAGCCCCGCCGGAAATCGATTCCAGCCCGGCAATCATTCTGAGGATGGTGCTTTTCGAGCATCCTGAAGGGCCGACGAAAACCATGAATTCGCCATCGCGCACTTCAAGATCGACACCATGCACCGCCTCGAAACCGTTGGGGTAAATCTTGACGATCTTTTCGAGATTAACACTCGCCATAGCTAGCTCCGTTTCTTATCCCTTGATGCCACTCGAGGTCGCGCCCTCGATAAAGTAACGCTGCGCTGCCAGGAACACGGCCAGCGACGGAAGAAGCGCCACGATGGAAATGGCAATCACATTTGCCCATTCGACGTCGCCGGTAATGTCCATGCTCATCTTGAGCGCCAGCGAAACGGGGTATTTCCCGACCGTCGAAATGTAGATCAGCGGGCCGAGAAAGTCGTTCATCGTCCAGATGAACTGAAACAGCGCCGCCGAGATCAGTGCCGGCTTCAACAGCGGCACCACGATATGCCACAGCAATTGCAGGGCATTGCAGCCGTCGATGATGGCCGCCTCCTCCATGTCGCGCGGTATGCCCCGCAGGAACTGGACGAACAGAAAGGTGAAGAACGTATCCGTCGCAAAGGCCGACGGCAGGATCAGTGGCCAATAGCTGTCGATCATGTGCATCTCCTTGAACAGGAGATATTGCGGAACCCGCAGGACGATCGGCGGCAGCAGCATGGTTGCGATCATGATCGCGAAGAGGATCTTGCGCCCGGGATATTCGAACCGCGCGAAGGAATAGGCCACCAGCGTGCACGACAGCAGCGTCACGAAAACCCGCGGAACGGTGATCAGCAGGGAGTTCATGAAATAGGTCGCGAATGTATATTCCGTCCGGGTGGTCCAGCCGTCGACATAGGCGCTGAAATCCAGCAGCTGGCTGAGATCGTGCGGCAGGAACCAGATCGAGGTGAAGATCTCCTGATTGGTCTTGAACGATGCGCCGACCAGCCAGAGCAGCGGATAGAGCATCAGGACGCCGACCACGATCAGGATGATGTAGCGCAGGGCCGCATTGATCCGCTGGCGCCGGCGGGTGCGTTTGATCTCCGAATGCGAAAGAACCGTGTTTCTGAGCGCGGCAGATGTGTCGATTGCATTGAGGCTGCTCATTTTGTCCGCTCCTTTTCTCCGGAGTAAAACACCCAATAGCTCGACGACCAGAACAGCAGCCCGGCGAGAAGGACGATAACCAGGAACAGCACCCACGAAAGCGCGCTTGCATACCCCATGTTGAAGTATTCAAAGGCTTCCTCGTAGATATACATCGCCATGACATAGGTCGAATACATGGGCCCGCCGTTTGTAATCATGTACGGCGCGTTGAATTCCTGAAAACAATTGACGATCTGCATGATCATGTTGAAGAAGATGACAGGCGTGATCAGCGGGACCGTCACATTCCAGAACTTGCGCCACATCGAGGCGCCATCGACTTCCGCCGCTTCGTAAAGCGAGACCGGCACGCCCTGCAGGGCCGCAAGAAAGATCACCATGGCCGCGCCGAACTGCCAGACATTGAGCAGCACGATCGTCCAGATCGCATAGTGTTCGCTTGCCAGCCACTGAATGGGCTCGATACCCACGACCGAGAGGATCAGATTGACCAGACCGTGGGTCTGGAAAAGATACTGCCACAGGATCGAAATCGCGATCGAACCGCCGAGGATTGTCGGCATGTAGTAGGCAGCGCGAAAGAAGTTGATGCCGCGCAGCTTGAAGTTCAGAACCTGCGCCATGAACAGCGCGACCACGAGCCGCAACGGCACCACGACAAAGGTGAAGGCGACCGTGACGAACAGCGACTGCCAGAAAAGTTCGTCGTCGAAGAACATCTCCTGATAGTTTTCCAGGCCGGTATAGGTGGGCGAGCCGATCAGCGGATAGTCGGTAAAACTCAGCGCAAAGGAGGCCACAAAGGGAAACAGGTTAAAGGACAGGATTCCCAATATAAAGGGCAGAACAAACAGGTAGCCCAGTCGCTTGCTTTCATACATTCGTATCACCAAGAAGCGTTTGCGCAGCCGTGAATTGGACGCACTGCGGCAGGAATATGCGATGGTTGAAGTCTGCGCGCTCCAAAAGAATGACAGGAAAGACGACCTGCCATTTTACCGAAGCGCCCTACGGTCTTCACCGGCACAAAAATCGGATCCCGGAACTGCGAAATTCCGGTTCGATCCGGCGGCAAGACACCTGCCCTGCCGCCGGGACGGTTTTCAGAGTTTGGAAAGAATCCTGTTGCCCTTCTTCATCAGGGATTCGGCCCCCTGTTCAGGCGTGATCTTTCCGAAGGACAGCTGTTCGAAGGTATCGTAGAGCAGCCGGTACATCAGCGGGTGTTCGAAATAGAGCGAGAATTTCGGCACCAGTCCGGCTTCCGTCAGTTCGGTAATCTGATCGGTGCCCTCGACCTGGATCGGCGGGATGAGATTTTCGCTCACCAGCACGTCCCACTGCGCCTTCGAAGCCGGGATGGCTCTGGAAACACCGATCACGCGCGCAACATCCGGATCGGTGGTCAGGTAGTTGATGAACTTTGCCGCCGCTTCCGGGTGCTCGGAATTCTTGCTGATCGAATAGACGAACCCGGTGCGGCTCATCATGCCCGTGGTCTCGGCCCCCGGGATCATCACATACGGGCCGACATCCAGCTGGTCGAGGCCATCCGGCAGCGTATCGCCGCGCGAGGTCAGCGTCGCATCCTGCGAATAGATGCCGCCCCACTTGCCCTCGACCCATTCCGACATTTCCGTGGTGGGTTTTTCCGCGCCGCCAAGCGCGATGCGGTCCTTGATCGAGACCATGACATGCTCGTCTTCAAGCCTTTTGAAGAAGCTGAGCCAGTCGGCAATCTGTTCTTCGGTCATGGCGATTTCGGGTTTATCCGGATCGACGAAGTTGACGTTGTACTTCTGCATCGCCCAGGACAGCGAAATCAGGATACTGCCCTGGATGGTCGGATCGATGGGATAATAATCCTCACCGAGCCGTTCGCGCATCAGGCCGGCATCTTCAAAAAGATCGTCCCAGGTTTCCGGATAATCGAGCCCGGCCTCTTCCCACGGAACCTTGTTCCATACGAACAGGAACCCCGTGGAGCCCACCGGAACGCCCTGAAGCCTGCCATTGATGGTGACCTGATCGAGCGTCGACTGCAGGAACTGGCTGAGATCGATGGTATCCGACACTTCGTTTATGTCGTAAAAGCCGTCGCCGTCTTTCGAAAACAGCGGCAACCATGCCAGCAGAACCTGGCTGATATCCGGCTCAGCGCCACCGGCAAACTGCGTGGAAAGGCGGGTCTGATAGCCGTTATAGCCGGAATATTCCGCCTTGACGGTGATGTCGGGATACTTCTCCTCGAACATCTCGATGACCTTGAGCGTGTTGGCCGCGCGGGCTTCATTGCCCCACCAGCCAAAACGGATTTCGGTCTGCTCTGCAAGAGCGCTGCCTGCCGACAGCGATACGAGCGCTGTTGCCGCCATTGCGGCAAGTGTCAAATTCCTGAAAATGGTACTTCCTCCCAAGTTTTACGGTGGTTCAGATGACTGCCGGCGACCTCCGGCCCGCAGTCAGACGGGTTCGCAGTTCCGTGCGCCCGACCGGAACAGAGCCGATCAGCGCCGGAACCGCGCAACGGGGATAAATAAGGTTGGTATTGGGCGCGCTCGGCAGAACCCGGCGCGCCATCCGACCGTCGAGATCGCGCAGGTCGCTGAAAAGCACACTGCCGATGGCGGCAGGCGCATCACCCGCAGGTTCCTCGTCCTCGACAACCTGCTGCAGCGATCGCGGTGCAACCCAGAGATCGGCGGCATGACCGGTAGCGACAAGCTGTAATGGCTTATCCGTCTCGATGATGCTGGTGCGCAGCTCGCCATCGCCATCCGGTTTCTGCAGCGTGGTCACACGGCAACCGGCAAAGGGCGAGAATACGGTTTTGAGTTCTCCGTTTTCCAGAGAGGCATCTTCTGCTTCATCGCGGAAATACCAGTCCTGCCCGTCGCGGCTGAGCGCCAGGATATTGTCGCCGGCAAAGCCACTGGAAAGCCATTCCAGCGCCTCGACGCAAAACCCGTGATGCGAGGAATAGGCAAATTTCGCGTATTTGTCGGCACTGCGACGGACTTCGCGGTGGCGCGGCGGCGGGGCCATCAGATAGGCCACACCGCCGGCGTGCCAGTTGATCTGCTTCGTCGCTGCGACATTGCGTATTGCGGGCGACGCATCCGCCTGCGCCGGCTCCGTCCAGAAAGGATGGTCGGCCGGCAGCAGGAGCGGTGCAAACGCCTTGAGCGCCCATAACGGCGACTGCGCGCTGTTGTAAAACTCGCTCATCAGCAGGTTCGGATAGCTGTAACCCACCGTGAACCGGCCTTCACCATCCCAAAGCGGCTGACCGAACCACCAGCGGATGGCGCGCGACCAAAGCCCGCGCAGCACGCCGGGGCTCAGCTCCGGGTGCCCGAACCCGGCCAGAAGCCCCCAGAAACCGGCCGATGCAAAACGATATGTCAGCGACCGGCCATAAGCGACCGCCGCGCCGTCTTCGGCAAACCAGTGGCGATAGGACAGGGCGAATTCCTGTGCCCGCTCGACAAAGCGGCGGGCGCGTTCAGGGTCATCATCCGCGTGCCAGCGGGCATAGAGCAGTCCGTAAAAGTGGAAGGCCAGCGGGTTGTAATAGTCAAACCGCTGCGCATATTCGCCATCCCGATACCAGCCATCGCCGACATATTGCCGGTCGATGAAATCGAGTTCACGCGCAAGGCAATCCTGATCGACGGGCCATCCGAGACTGGCGAGCGCATCGATCACCAGAACCCGGAAAAACCGCCAGTTGCTCGGATTGATATGGACAGTCTGGATGGTCGCTAGAAAGCGGCAGAGATTGTCCCGCGCCTGCTGCGACAGGCCGTCATTCACCAGCGCCGGCGTCTCGCGGATAAGAAAGGCAAGAGCCGCCATTTCCACCAGCCGCTGGTCCATATCGCCGGGTTGGCGCCAATAGGCCGGGTTTTCGGGATCGGTACCGTTGGCGATGCCGTTGAGGATGCGATCCAGCCCCGTCACCTGAAAACCACCGGCAACAGCGGGAACGATCCCCCAAAGCAGACGCGAAAATCCCTCCATCTGCGCCGCACCGGCATCGAACGCGGCGGCGGTCGGACCGATCTCCATTCCGGCATCGCCCCGGACGAGTGCGCCGAGATGATTGCCGACGATCCAGTCCAGCAGGCGACCGGTTTCCTCGCGTCCGAGATCCGCGGTTATATCGAATGGGGGGACAACGTGTTTCATGAGGCGTTCACCAGCCGAACCGGCGGTGGCCCAGCGACCGCATCAGCGCTTCCATATAGTAGTAATCGCCATAGGGAAGCATGGTGTCATAGCTGCCGCGCGGCACATTCGCCGCGCCGCCGGACAGGAGCCCGAGCGCGCCTTGCGTCTGCGTCAGGTCGCAGTTTTTCACAAGACCGTCCAGCAGGCGCTCGGCCAGCGCCCGCCAGTGCAGGCTTTCCTCGCCGGTGGTCACATCCGCAAGAATGAACAGACCCGCCGACATGACCGCGCCGGCCGAACTGTCCAGATGCTGCGGTTCGCCAGCCGGCAGGCGGAAATCCCAGAGCGGAACCGCGTCATCGCCGAGCAGAACTTCCGCAGCCGATGCCAGACGGCGCGCGGTTGCGAGATAATCGGCGTTGCCGGTGGTCTGATAGCACAGGGAAAAACCGTGAATGAGCCAGGCCTGGCCCCGCGACCAGCAGGAATCATGGGCATAGCCCTGATGCGTTTCACCGCGCAGCGGCACACCCGTGACCGGATCGAAGACATAGGTATGAAACGATGTTCCATCATCGCGGACCAGCGTTTTTCGCGTGGTTTCGGCGTGGCTGTCCGCAACAGCCTTGAAATCCGGGTTTCCCGTCTCCGCATGCGCCCAGTACAGGAGCGCAAGGTTCTGCATCGTATCGGCGATGATCCGGCCGGCGACGAATGCCGCGCGCTCGGGCCTCTCCGGCCCTGCCGCATTCCAGGCCTGAATATAGTTTCCCGCGCAGTTGAACCGCGCCCGCAGCGCGTCTGCCGCCCGCAGCGCAAGCGCCCGGGACGCCTCATGCCCCGTGAGCTTCCAGTCGGCGACGCAGTTCAGCGAGAAGATGAAACCGAGATCGTGGTCCTGCCCGGCCACGGTGTCGAGCACCAGCCGCAGATCGGCCTGCCGCGCCCGCGCCAGATTGGCGAGCGCCGGATTGCCGCTAAACTGGTAGGCCAGCCACAGCTGGCCGGCATAAAAGCTGATGACCCAGTCGAACGGATCGCAATAGTCCCAGCTCAGATCCGCCCGCCCGACCCTCGGGTTTCGAAGTCCGATGACCCGGGATGTTTCCGAAACGCGCGCAACACACCGGTCGAGAACAGCCTGCCGGTCAGCGGCCAGCGGCGAGGTCATCTGTGTAGCATCGGCAAGGGGGGCAGTGCTGATGGTCATGCGTCTCGTCCTTTCAAGATACAAAAAGGTTACTGCTATAACGAAAAATTTGTCAACAGAAAAAACTTTTCGTTATTTTCGCAAATGATGCTAGACCGTCGGACACCGGCGCAAAAGCGCCGTGGCAAGGCCGTTGACCTCGCGAAAGTTTTCGTTCTTGATGCAAGGCCGCGCCCGGCCGGTGTGCCGCGGCAACAGAAGGAATGGTTTGCGAAATGAGTGACAGGCGAAAGCTTGCGACAGCAACGCTTCAGGATGTGGCCAATGCTGCCGGCGTATCCGTCGGGACCGTTTCGAAGGCGCTCAACCGCCGCGAGGGGGTCAGCCCGGAAGTCACCTCTCGGATCATCGACACGGCGCGACGGCTGGGTTACCAGAAACGCCAGCTTGCCCCCCAGCCGGTCTACGCAATCGGCAGCACGACAATCGTCACATTCGACCACTTCATTGTCAGCGGCCAGTTTTACGGAGAGATCCTGGATGCGATTCTGGAGGAGTCCGAACGGCAGGGCATAGCCACATCGGTCGAACTGGTCCCCTCGGGCAATCTGGAATCGTTTCTGGAGCGCGGACGGCTGTTTACCGCGCAAAGGCCGGAAAGCATCATCGTGCTGGGTATAGACCAGCCCGAGCTTGTCGATGCCATCGCCGCGCTGGGCTGTCCGGCCGTTCTGGTGAACGGCGCCGACCGGCACATGCGGGTTTCGAGTGTTTCACCGGATTATCATTTTGGCGGATGGGCTGCCGCCCGTCACCTGCTGGAACAGGGACATCGCAACATCGCCCATGTGACCCATCTGCGCCGCGTTTCCTTCGCGCTCCGCCTGGATGGGTTTCGCGATGCGCTGGCAGATTTCGGCATTGCCTATGATCCGGAAATCCATCTGATCGACACGCAAAGCCCCGCACTGATGAGTGAAGATGCCCGGCTGGCCGTGGAAGCGCGCATGTCTGCGGGAACCTTCGATTATACGGGCTTTGTCTGTGCCGCCGACATGCTCGCCGTCGGCGTCATGCAGGCCGCCGCAGGCGCGGGCCTTTCCATCCCCGACGACATATCGGTGATCGGTTTCGATGACCTGCCGATCTGCGCCCACTGCAATCCGCCGCTCAGTTCGATCCATGTCGACCGGCGCGAGATCGGCCGCACGGCGGTCAGCCTTCTGCTGGAACGTTCCAGCCTGCCTCAACTGCCCGAACGCCGCCTTGCCATGGGCGTATCGGTAACGCCGCGCGCCTCCGTCAAGGACCGCACCGCAAGCTGAAGACCGACGGCACGGACAGCTGCAAGCCCGCAAACAAAACGGCAAGAAAAAGCCGGACGGAAACATGCTTCCACCCGGCTCTTTCATGTTGGACAAGGATTACATGCAGTCGGCGATGTACTCGTACTTGTCGGCCAGCTCCGGTTGATCGGCGGTGATCGTGACGATTTCGGTCATGGTCACCTTGTCGAGTGTTTCGCCATTGATCAGCGCCGCAGCTGCGTCCATTGCCGCTTCGCCCTCGGCCTTGGGGTTCTGGGCGATCAGTGCCTGGATCGCGCCGTTTTTCAGCGCTGCGACTTCGGCGGAAGCGGCGTCATAGGCGACCATCTTGACCTTTCCGACGGCGCCGGCCTGACGCAGGCCGGTAATCGCGCCGATTGCGCCCTGGTCGTTGGTGGAGAAGATCGCGGCCAGATCGGGATGCGCCGACAGCGTCGATGTCACGATCTCGGCCGCCTTCTGGGGATCGTCGGACTGGTATTGCGGACCGAGATATTCGATGTCCGGATATTTGGCGATTTCTTCTTCGAAACCGGCGGTGCGGGCATCCTGCGCCAGCGAGCCGGGCGGCTGCGTGATGACCATGACCTTGCCCTTTTCGCCGATGAGCTTGGCCATAGCATCCGCTGCAAGCTTGCCGCCTTCCTCGTTGTCGGTGAGAACCTGGGTCTCGATGAAGGATGTATCGGCCAGTGTCTGGTCCACCGTCAGCACCTTGGTGCCGCGTCCGGCCAGTTCCTTCATCGGCTGCACCAGTGCCTGCATGTCGGTGGGCACGATGACGGCAGCGTCGGGCGCGGTTGCGGTGACGGCGTTGACGACCGGGATCTGACTGTCGGCGGCAAACTGGTCCGGCGCCGAGACGGTAAGATCAAGGCCCAGTTCATCGGCACGGGCCATCGCGCCGCACTGAAGCGCCTGATAGAAAGGGCTGCCTTTCACGCCGAGAACCAAAGAGACCGTGCCGTTTTCAGCGGCATGGGCCGGCATTGCCGTTGTTGCGAGACCGGCGGTAAGAAGAAGAGCCGATGCGATTTTCATTGCAGTCATGCTTGTTCCTTTATGGTTGGTTTTATTCCCGCGCGGTTCATCCGCGCTTTCTGAGCCGCCTTTTAAGCTGATCGATCCAGACGGCGAGGATCAGCACCGCCCCCATGGCAACGGTCTGCCAGAAGGGCGGTATTCCAAGGATGACGAAGCCATTGAGCAGGATGATCGGAATGAAAACGCCGATCACGGTTCCGAACATGCCGCCGGCGCCGCCGAAAAGACTGGTGCCGCCCAAAACCACGGCCGAGATGGTGGTGAGGTTGTCCATCGTGTGGCCGTTGATCGTGGTGGTGGCAAAGCGGGCATTGGCCATGACCGCGGCAATGCCGGCCATGGCGCCGGAAACGGCATAGACCGTCATCATCCGCGCCGTAACCGGAATGCCGCTGCGGCGCGCGCCTTCCTGGTTCGAGCCAACGGCATAGACATGCAGGCCGAAGCGGGTGAGTTTCAGCACAGCACCGGCAATCACCACGCAGACGACGGCGATGACCACCAGTGACGGAATGCCGAGAAGCCGCCCCGCACCGACATGGGTGACGAGCCGCTCCGGCATGGCCCGCACATCGACGCCGCCGGACAGGATCTGTGCGCCGCCGAGCGCCATGCCCATCGTGCCGAGCGTAACGATCAGCGCCGGAATGCGGGCAACCGCAACGAGAAAACCGTTCAGCAGCCCCCACAGGACACCGGTTGCGACCGCCGCCAGCGCGCCGATGGCGATGACGCCCCAGCCGGCCGATGTCGTGCCGAATGTGGTGCCGGCATCGCCGGAAAGCGCCAGCATGACTTGCGCCGAAACCACCGAGCAGAACACCAGAACGGACCCGATGGACAGATCGATACCGGCTGCGATGATGACATAGGTCTGGCCGGCGGCGAGCACCAGAATGATCGCGGCATTGATCGCGATCTGCTGCATGTTGTAGCCGGAGCCGAACTGGGCCGGACGAAACGCAGTGAAAATGCTGACCAGAACCAACAAAAGCAGAAAGATCCAGCCCGAGGCCAGAAGGCGCAGCAGCCGTCCGTCGCCGGATTGCGGCATGTTGAATTCTTCGCTGCTGCTCATCAGTGCTGCTCCGCTTTTCCGCTGGTCATTGCCTTTACGAGGTCGTCCACCGTGACGTCGGCCGCCCTGAGGCTGGCCACCGACTGGCCAAGCCTGAGAACGTGGACGCGGTCTGCGACTTCGAGAACCTGCGGCATGTTGTGGCTGATCAGGACAACGGATGTGCCGCTGTCGCGAACACGCTTGGCCAGTTGCAAGACCCGTTCGGTCTGCACCACGCCGAGTGCGGCGGTCGGCTCATCGAGAAAGACGATCTTTTCCGCCCACATGGCCGCGCGGGCGATTGCGACCGACTGGCGCTGGCCGCCGGACAGCGTTTCCACGGCCACGCTTTGCGATTTGAGTTTGACGCCGAGCTCATCGAAGACGGTCGCCGCCCGCCTGCGCATCGCCGGCCGGTCGAGCAGGCCGAGCTTGCCGGCAAGGCCCGGCCGCAGCATCTCGCGGCCCAAAAACAGGTTTTCCGCCGGCGGCAGGTCGGGCGCCAGCGCCAGGTCCTGATAGACGGTGGCAATGCCGGCTTCCTGCGCTTCGCGCGGCGATGAGAAATGAACCGGCCTGCCGTCGATCTTCAGTTCGCCGCCATCCGGCCTGTCTGCACCGGAGAGGATTTTCACCAGTGTCGACTTGCCGGCGCCATTGTCGCCGATCAGGGCGACGATCTCGTTCGGCCGGACTTCGAAATCGACACCGCGCAGCGCCTGAACATGTCCGAACGTACGGCGTATACCCTTGGCCTCAAGCAGCGGAGACGTCATTCCGCCTCTCCACCCATCGCCAGGCCGATATTGTTCGAGAAGGCGAAGAATTCGCTGTAGCGAGCCTCGACGAGCGCCTGCCAGTGATCATAGGCAGCCTGGCTGCCGGGAAAACGCCAGACGTCGACGGTTTCGAAATCGTGCTGGCCGCGGATATGAAACCGCCCCTGGAATGTTGCGCCGTTTGCGCCCGCGTCAGCGCGGATGTCCTGCCAGCGGCGCGTCAGTTCCTGTTTCACGGCCTCTTCCGTCAGATACCAGTGCGGCCGGGGGCGCGCATAGTGCAGCCAGATGCAGTTGGTATCGCTGTTTGTTGCAAGGTCAGCCATTGTGCCTCTTTTCCTTGTCGTCGCCCTTCTCGTCGCTCTTGTCATGGACAGGTTCGATCAGTTCGCTCAAAGGGCGAATGCGCCCGACGATGTGCCGGGATGTGGTGAATTTGAAATCGGCCACGCGCTCGTGACCGCGAATGGCGCTGTCGGCGATATCCGGCCCGGCGATTTCCCAGTAGCCGAGGTGATGCCAGTGATGGGCGATATCGAGACGCATGCGCCCGGAGATATTGACCTCGTGATCGAGGTCGCCCTTGAAGGCTTCGTCGCATTCCAGATCGTAGGCATTGCGCTCATCGACGCTGGCCTCGCACCACTGGTCGTTCCATTCCCAGAGCGCCAGAAACGCCCATTGGCGATCGGCATGTGCGCCCTTGCCGAAAACCGGTGCAAATTCGCGCAGGCCGATCATCCATTCGGTTTTGAAGGCGCGCGACCATCCGGCCTTTTCGAGGCGGACCGTGCCGTTCAGCGCCGCGTCGAGGCTCGGGGCCTCGAACACGCCGGCGAAATCGTGGGCATGGGTGAAACCGGTATCGATCCCCATCGGTCGATTTTCGGCATCGGGATCGAAGACGCGCCGCTGCGACAGGATCCAGCCTTCTTCGGCAAGTTCGCGCAGAACCGTTTCGATCGCGGCGGCATGGGCGCGTGTGTAGATGCCGGGCAGGTCATCCTGCCGGGTGGCGGTAAACAGTACGCAGGCGCGGGCTGCCGCCGTCTTTTCGGCGGTGAAGACATCCGTGTCTCCGGTCAGTGCGCTCATGATCAGCGCGCCTTCAAAACGGCCGTCATCAGCCGTTCGACACGGTCCGGATCGACCGGGTTCCACCACACACCGTCCTTCTTCAGCCACTGGCCGACGATGGCGCCATCGGCAACCGACATCAGCGAGGGCACCTGTTCGGGCGAGAGGCCGGAGCCGACGATGACCGGAAGATGAGTGCCGGCGCGAACCTGCTCGACTTCGTCCGGCTGGGTCGGTGAGCCGGTCCGCTGGCCGGTGGCGATCAGCACATCGGCATCGAACCATTCGGCATCGGTTGCCTGTTCGGTGATCGTCCGGTCGGCGGTGATGGCATGCGCGCCGAATTTCACATGAACATCGGCGAGGATCGCGACATCCTTGGCGCCGATATTGGCGCGGTAGCGCAGCGCTGCCGAGGCGGCGCCGTTGAGAAAGCCCTCATTGGCGACATAGGCATTGGCCCATTGGTTGACGCGCACCCATTTGGCCTCCACTGCCTTGGCGACGGCAAGGCCGGGGATCGCGCCATTGGCAACGCAAGTCAGCCCGATCGGCGTATCGACGGCCGCCCGGACGGCCTCGCAGGCCGCCGTCAGGCAGGAGACCGTCTCAAAACCGATATCCTCCGGGCGGGCGAACGGCATGTCGCCGGCGTTTTCGATCATGATGCCGTCGACACCGCCTTCGGCAAGCGTTTTGGCATCGCGCACGGCCGCGGCATAGATTTCGCGCACCGGCATGCCTTCGTAACGCGGCGCGCCGGGAAGCGCTGCCAGATGGATAACGCCGATGATCGGTTTGCTGACGCCAAACAACCGCTCAAGCGTATTTTCCTTCGGCGGCATTACTACGGGAGCTGTCATTTTGCCCTTTTTTCCTTTTTTTCATTGAATTCTTCGAGAGACGGGTAAGCGGTCTGCGCGCCCTCGCCGCTGCATGACATGGTTGCCGCGAAAACCGCGTCTTCCAGTGCTGCAGCCGGGGAAAGGCCGCGCGCGCGGCCGGCAAGAAACCACCCCGCCAGGCAATCGCCCGCCCCTGTCGTGTCGCGCACCGGCATCCCTTGCGGCGCGGAAATGGAAATGCTGGTGTCTGCCGCGTGATATTCGGCGCCCTCGCTGCCGCGCGTGCGGATGACGGCCTGGGCGCCCATCGCCAGCAGGCGTAGAACCGGATCGTCGCCGATCAGGGATGCGGCCCGGTCGTTGACGAATAGAACGGCTGCGCCGTCAATGGCATAGGCCAGTTGCCGGATACCGTCGGGAAAGGTCGCCGGTTCG
Source organism: Martelella mangrovi (assembly GCF_040545495.1). Taxonomy (NCBI): domain Bacteria; kingdom Pseudomonadati; phylum Pseudomonadota; class Alphaproteobacteria; order Hyphomicrobiales; family Aurantimonadaceae; genus Martelella; species Martelella mangrovi. The sequence goes on along the minus strand of NZ_JBEPLY010000010.1, from coordinate 102,730 downwards.
AGATCGAGCGACCAGCCGATGCCCGCCTTGCGCGCCATCTCGATCAGCGGCCGGCCGGCCGACCCGTAAATGGCGGTATGAAGATGGGAAACACCGACAAAATCGAGCAATTCCAGGTCGTCCGGCGCCGGATAGATCGAAACGCCGGGGTAAAGGGCAAGCCGCTTTTCGCCATGCGGTTCGATGATCGAGACAACGCGGCACAGCATGCCCTCACGGCGCGCCAGCACGGGGCGGATGCCATTCTCCCGCATGTGTTCTTCGAACCGCAAGGATATCGCATCGGTCCCCGTCCGCCCCATGAAGACGACGCCAGCTCCCGCGCGTGCAGCGGCAACGGCACTGTTTGCGGCCACACCGCCAAAACCGTCGGTGACACCGTCCGCGATCACTTTTTCATCCGGCAGCGGGAAGTGGGAAACCCGAAAGGTCTCATCCCAGCTGATGTCGCCGACGAAGACAATGCCACTCATTGAACACCTCATTTGTAATGATGATTACTATCAATGTAATGACATTTTCCGTCAACAGTTTTAGATTATTTTTTGGACAAAAATTATCTTGGTACAAAATATGTGCAAAATTCCATCGAAATGACGGAAATCAAGGCGACAAACCATCGTTTCCAGCTGTTTTCCGTTCATATGTTGCTGTTGCGATGCCGTGCAAAAACTGCGAATGTAATGAGGAAATGATACAAATGGTGCCTTATGAAATGGACTGAGCGCGAAATCACGGCCAATGGCGCATCACGATGGCAGCAGATTGCGGAGATATTGCGCGAAGCCATTGAAGGCGGTGAATTCAAGGCTGGCCAGAGCATCCCGACAGAGGCGGAGATCAACAAGACCTTCGGCGTCAGCCGGACAACCACCCGCGCGGCCATGCAGAAGCTTGTTCAGGATGGGCTTGTCTCGCGTCACCCCGGTCTCGGCACCATCGTTTCCGACCGGCGGCTCGACCAGCCTCTTCATCAGATCCGCAGTTTTGCCGAGGATATGCGCAGCCGCGGGATGACGCCGTCTTACGAGGTTCTCCGCTGCGGCATGACCGCCGCCACACCGGAAGCCGCGCACGGGCTGGAGTTGGCGACAAGCGACCGGCCCTATCACGTCGAACGCCTTCTGAAAGGCAATGGCCGGCTGATCGGCCACTCGCTGTCGTTCATCCGTCCCGACATCTTTTCGGACATTGAACCGCCGGACGCGGCCTTCCTCGCGCAAGGTTCGCTCTATGACTGGATTGCACAGGAATGCGGGATCGAGATCGCCGGCGGCGTCGAGTTCATCGAGGCAAGCCTTGCCGGTGGCGAACTGGCCGGCACGCTGGGACTTTCCGGCGGTGATCCTGTCCTGATCGCACGCCGTATCGCCCGTTCGGAAAACGGGCTACCGATCGAATTCGCCGTGATCACCTACCGGGCAGACCGCTACAGGTTTCGGGTGGAACTGTAATCTTTCCGGTTTTCCACGACCTTGCAGATCAGGCAGGCGTCCGCTGCTGAGCCCTCATCCCTCGCGCCGGCCGAGCGCATGATCGCCCCAGCGTTCCAGAAGCGTGTTGGTCACGAGCGAATCCGACCAGGGCATTTCCGGGGTCTCACACCGCCCTTCGGCCAGCGCGTGGGACAGGCTGTCGGCCTCGCCGGCCATCGGGTTGACGGTCGGGGTTTCGATGGAGCGCTGCAGGCGGCCATGACGACGAAGCTGGATGACGGAAGCGCTTGCCGCTCTGCTGCCCCAGCCGTTCGGCAGAACGATTGTGCCTTTCGAGCCGCGAATGCGCACGGTGCGGGTGCGCGGCGTGATGATTGAAGCATGCACCGCGGCGGTAAAATCCCCGGTGCGCAGCCGGGCATGAATGGTGCCGTCAACGCCGTGGGTCATGCGCGCGCCGGCGCTGTCCACCGTCGCGGTTTCAAGCGCAATGCCCACGGCCGAAGCCATGCCGGTTGCAAAGGCCAGCGGATAGCCGCCGACATCGTATAATGCCCCTCCGGCAAGCGCCGGGTCGAAAAGCCGGCCCGTCCGGCTGCCCGCCCTGAAACCGAAAGACGCATCGAGCGCGCAGACGTCGCCGATTTCGCCTTCGGCCAGCAGCGCGGTCAGTGTTTTGAAAAATGGGCCGAAACGGAATTTATAGGCTTCGACGAAGGGCAGACCGGCTTTGCGGGCGGCTTCGATGACCCTCTGCGTTTCGGCAGCCGAGAGCGCCATCGGCTTTTCGCAGAGCACGGCCTTGCCGGCGCGAAGGGCCGCCAGCGTCAGTTCGACATGGGTCGTGTGAACCGTGCCCACATAGACCGCGTCAACGTCATCACGGGCGAGAATATCGGCGTAAGTGCCGCTATGCGCTGCGCCGTGTGTTTCCGCAAACCGGGCGGCCCGCGACGGATCGGAACTGCCGATGGCATGCAGCATGCCGAATTCGGAAACGGCCAGAGCCGCGGTGAAATCGCGGCAGATTGCGCCGGTGCCAAGGATGGCCCATCGTGTTTTTGCCGTCATGTCCGCCGTCTCCCGATTACGCGTTTCCCGATACCGTTTACGTCAGGCCAAGCCGGGCAAAAAGCGGCGCCAGACCGCCATGTTGCGGGCCCGGCGCGGTCATGTCGGCAACGGCCAGGACGGCGGGCGGCGCGCCTTCGATTGCGACACCGGTTCCGGCCCATGACAGCATTTCAAGGTCGTTGTAACCGTCTCCGACGGCAACGATGTCCTGCACTTCGGCGCCGAATGCGTCGGCGGCGAGACGCGCGCCCCGTTCCTTGTGCTCGTCGGCGAGAAAAATCTCGCCGGCCGACGACCCCATATCCGGCATGGAACTCGGCAATGTCGCGACTGCCGCTCCAATCATTTCGCCAAGCCGCGGAACGGGAACGGAGGATTCGAAAACCGTGATCTTGCTGAACGGCGTTGTCAGGGCGTGCGGTTCGGTCAGCACCTCTCCCAGCACGGCCGGCGTGGAACGCGGTGCGCCGGAACGGTCCTTCAGCCGGCCGAAGACGGTCGCCAGCCGTTCGGCGATATCCGCAGGCCCGCTGAGATTTTCCGGCGCTTCGAGAAGATAGGCAACCTTGTGCGTATCGAGCACGCAAACGGCCTTTTCCGCCAGATCCTGCGGGAAACGCCGGTCGCGCAGAACCTTCCCGCCGACTTCCACATAGGCGCCGGCGCTGGCGACAACGCCATCGAAGCCGGCGCCGGAGATCGACGGCGGCAGCATGCAGGCGGGGCGGCCCGTGCACAAAAGCACGCGGTGGCCGCGGCTGCGCGCCGCGCGCACCGCCGCCGCATTGGCTTCGGGCACGATGCCGTGATCGGCATAGGTTCCGTCAACGTCGAGAAAGATGATCATCCCGCTGCCTCGTCGGACGGGAAACGGACGCCGACCTGACGGCGGGCTTCATCCAGAATTTTATGGGTGATGACGGTATTTTCCAAGGGATGCACCTCCGACTCATGCGCGCCAGCGCGCAGAAGTGTGATAAACGCATCGATCCCGTAAGCCAAATGGTTCCCCGCGCGTTCGCGCGTCAGATCCTCGACCGGCTCCATACGTCGGGATGCGCCGCGTTTCAGAAAATCGATACGGCGCGGCGTGGCGATGTCGTCGAGTGTGAGCGCCTCGCTTTCGCCTGCCAGTTCCGAGACGAGGGCCGAGCCCGCGATCTTCGAATGCAGGCAATCGACCTCGAAACCGTCATAGCCGAGGATGATCGAACCCTGGCCATCGACGCCGGAAGACAGCATCAGCCCGCGCGCGATGACGCTTTGTGGCGCGCCGAACAGATGAACCGCCAGCGATACCGGATAAAAGCCGAGGTCAAGAATCGAACCGCCGCCGAATGCCGGATCGAATGCGGCGGGACGTTTGCCCGCCTTGAAGGCATCATAGGCCGAGGAATACTGGTTTTTCACCAGCACCGCGCGGCGCAGCTGGCCGATACGCGGCAGGGCCGCGCGCAGGGCGGCGATATTGGGCTCGAACGGGGCTGGATAAAGCTCCAGCAAGAGCCGGTCCGCCGCACGCGCCGCTTCCACCATGGCGGTAGCCTGACGGGCATTGGCGGCCAGGGGCTTTTCGACAAGCACATGCTTGCCCGCCCGCAGCATCGCAATTGTGTGTTCGGCGTGCTGCGTATTGAGGCTGACGACATAGACGGCATCGATGCTTTTATCGGCGCCCAATGCTTCATAGTCATCGTAAACGGCAGGCACGTCGAAGCGGGTTGCGAAAGCAGCCGCATCCTCGTCACCTGCCGGGCAGACAGCGCGTATCGACACACCGTCCGTTTCGCCGATGGTGCGGGCGAAGAATTCCGCCATGGTGCCGGCGCCGATGAGGCCTATTCCGATTGTCTCCATGTCACGCTCCCGCCGGAGCCGAGCCAAGCCGGATGCCGGCATCCTTCAGCGCCGTGCCCGCAAGTTCGAGAACCAGTTCGGAGTGATCGAGTGAACGGTCGCGTGCGGCAAGGTCGCGGTCGCGGATCATCGCCGCGAAAGCCCGGAATTCGCCGATCATGCGATGCGGATGCGCCTGCGCATCGATCGTTTCCGGATCTTCGCCGCGCAGCGCCAGGGTAAAGCCGCCACGGGCCGAATTCGGCGTGCCTGTCATCACGATGGCGCCGTCTTCGCCCTGGATCTTGGTGCGGATCGGACCGCCGGAATCCTTGGCGCAGATGCATACGGCGCTGAAATCGTCATAGGCAAGCACGGCGATGCCGGACGTATCCACACCGCGTTCGACATTGGCGGTATAGGTGATCGATTTCGGACGACCAAACAGGCCGGCGACGAAATGAAGCGTATAGATGCCGATATCCATCAGCGCGCCGCCGCCCCTGGCCGGGTCGAATGCGGGCAGCACCTCGCCCGCCTGAAACGCGGGATAGCGCGAGGAAAACTGAGAATATTCGCACTGAATCAGCCTGATCCTGCCAAGGGCGGGAACACACTCCCTGATCGCCGCGTAATTGGCGAGATATAGCGTGGTGATCGCTTCGACCAGAATGAGGTTGTTTTCTTCCGCGATCCTGCGCAATTGCCGGAGTTCATCGAGGTCCAGCGTGAACGGCTTTTCGCAGATCACATGCTTGCCGGCCTCAAGGGCGCGCCGGGCGAACTCGAAATGCAGACCGTTGGGCAGGCCGACATAGACCGTATCGATATCCGGGTCGGCCAGACATGCGTCATAATCGACATAGACCTTGCCGATCCCGTGTTCCGCCTGAAGCCGTTCCAGCTCGGGGCGGGTGCTCTCCTGCCCGAAAATCGCGGCAAGGACGAGGCCCGGGATTTCGTCGGCGATCGACAGGAAATCCCTGACGATCATGCCCGATCCGAGGATGGCGAGTTTCATGCCTGCCCCTCCCGTTCCAGCATCGGGCGCAGGCCGTCCTCGAGGATGGAAATCAGCTCGATGGTCTGTTCCGGCGTCACCACCTGCGGCGCACCGTTGATGATCGCATCGTAAATGCCGTCATACATGCGGCCATAATCGCCGACCTCGGAAATCACCTTTTCCTCGTGATAGCGACCGTCATCGTCGTAATAGGTCAGCGTGCCGTAATGTTCCGGCTGGTCGACGCCGAAACCGGGTTCACCGGGCATGTAGAACATCTTCAGATGGTCTTCCTGACGGTCCTTGGTTTCCTTCACGAACATGCCCTTCGTGCCGTAAACGACGAAGCTCGGGCGATCCTTGACCCGGAAATAGCTCGATTTCACCGAAACCTTGAGCGGGCCTTCGTAAAACAGGTCGATGTCGAAATAGTCGTTCATCCGGCCGGGGCCAAGCAACTGCCGCACATCGCTGCGCACTTCCTTCGGGCTGCCGAAATAGCTCAGCACCTGGTCGATGGTGTGGACGCCGTGGGCGAACAGATAGGTGCGCTTGGGGGTGAAGACCGGCACCTGTTTCGTCGGCACTTCGGGGCGGTAATAGTCATAATGCATCTCGACTTCCAGGAGATCGCCGAGGCGGCCGCTTTCGATCACCTTCTGCACGGTGAGGAAGTCGGAATCATAACGCCGGTTCTGGTAGCTCTGCAGGAACAGCCCCTTTTCCTTCGCCAGCGCGAACAGTTCGCGCGCTTCCGCTGCACTCGGCGCGAAGGGCTTTTCGACCAGCGCGTTCTTGCCGTGTTGAAGGATCTGGCGGGCGATCTCGACATGGGTTGCCGATGGCGTGCAGACAACGACGAGCTGGATTTCCGGATCATTCCAGATGGCATCGAGATTATCGACATAATTGACGCCGTCCATGGGCGCCCATGGCGTATCCGACCCTGAAGGCGAATAGATCGTTTTCACCCGCAGATTGTCGCGGGTTTTCACGAACGGCAGATGGTAGCGGTTGGCGCTCTTGCCGTTTCCGATATAGGCGATCGTCAGCATGGTTTGCTTCTCCTTCGGGCCGGACATGCGCAGCACTGGATCTCGCCGGCGGTCCCCGTTTTCAACGGGGCGGACAATTTTCGGCGCGCGATGCCGGATATTGCAGTTTTGGTCATGCGATTTGCATCCCCGGCGGGATGCACGAATGCGCGGCGGTCGGGCCGGTCGCGCATTCGCAGGCTTCAGTCAGTTTCGTTTCCGCGCGGCGGCCTCAGCCGAGATCGGTGCCATTGGAACCGATCACACCGTGATACCAGTGGAAACTGTCCTTCTTGATCCGCGCAAGGTCGCGCAGGTCCTGTTCATCGCGGTTGATATAAATGAAGCCATAACGCTTCGCCGCGCCCTGATGGGTCGAGATCAGGTCGATGGCCGACCACGGGCAATAGCCGAAAATGTCCACGCCGTCGCCGAGCGCCATCTGGATCTGCTCGATATGCCGGCGCAGATAGTCGATGCGATAATCGTCATGGATCTTGCCGTCGACCACCTCGTCGAACGCGCCAAGGCCGTTTTCGGTGATGATCAGTGGCAGGTGATACCGGTCCCACAGCCGGCGCATGGTGGTGCGCATGCCAATGGGGTCGATCTCCCAACCGAAGGCGTTGGTCGGCAGGTGCTCGTTCTTCACCGCGCGATAAAGCCCGACCTCGCCGCGCACGATCTGCTGGTCCGCACCGCGATGCTGCAGGTCGCTGGCATCGCCGCGTGAGGCCCCAACCGTCTGGGTCGAGTAATAGTTGAAGGCGATGAAATCCGGGTGGGCGGCGGCAAGGGCTTCCGCATCGCCATCCTCGAAGGTCGGGGCCCAGCCCTTTTCCTTCAGGTAGGTCCAGGCCAACGGGTGGTAGATGCCTTTGACCGCGATATCCAGGTACATCAGGTTGCGCACCGCATCCCAGTCGTCCGCCGCGATCACGTCTTCCGGCGCGCAGCTTGCCGGATAGACCGAAACGATGTTCGGCGCGGGGCCGATCTTCGCTTCGGGCAGGATGTCGTGGCACAGCGTCATCACCTTGGCCTGCGCCACGAACATGTTGTGGTTCTGCTGGTAGATGACGTCCTCGGAAGCCACGCCGCTGCGACCGGTCGTGCCGATCGCCTTGCCGTGCAGAATCATCATGTTCTGTTCGTTGATGGTGATCCAGTAACGGACCTTGTCGCCGAATTCATCGAACAGAACCCTGGCATAGCGAACGAAGGCTTCAACCGTGTTGCGGTCCGACCAGCCGCCCTTGTCATCAAGGGCGGCGGGCAGGTCGAAGTGGTACATGGTGACGACCGGTTCGATGCCGCGTTCATGCAGGGCATCGATCAGGCGGTGGTAGAAGGCCACCCCTTCCGGGTTCACCGCACCGTCGCCATCCGGAATGATCCGGCTCCAGGCGATGGAGAAGCGATAGGCCTTCAGGCCGAGTTCGGCAAACAGCGCCACGTCTTCCGCATAATGGTGGTAGTGGTCCGAGGCGACCTTGTAGTCGGCGACGCCTTCGGCCCGGTGCATATAGGTATCGATGATCGAGGGGCCCTTGCCGTCCTCGTTCCACGCGCCTTCCGTCTGGTAGGCCGAGGTCGAGGCGCCCCAGAGAAAATCGTCGGGGAACGGTGTCTTTTTACTGTGTTGCATGCGTGTCTCCCGTCAATGCTTGATCGTGATGATGTCGGCGCCGGACGAGACGGGACCGGCATCGGCAACCGAAATTTCAGCGCCGTCGGCGGCATTGGTGACCACGACAACGACGGTTGCCGGATGGCCGGCGGCCTTGATGGCGGCGAGGTCGGCGGTGACCAGCGTCTGGCCGGCAACAACGCGGGTGCCCTGCGGAACGGCGCCGGCAAAGCCTTCGCCCTTCATCTGCACCGTATCGACGCCGACATGGACCAGCACCTCGGTTCCGTCTTCGGTGACGATGCCGAAGGCGTGCCCGGTATCGACCGCCGATTCGACGACGCCGGAAACCGGTGCGATGATTGTGCCGTCAGCCGGTTCGACGCCGACGCCGGGGCCCATGGCGCCCGATGAGAAGGCCGCGTCCGGCACGTCGCTCAATGCAACGATTGTGCCGTTGCAGGGTGCGGCGATAGCGGCTGTGGCAACCGGCGCTGCTGCCGGAACGGCGGGCGCGGCGGTGGCGGCGACACTGGCTGCGGGGGCCGGTGCAGGCGCAGCGGCGGGGCTGGCCGGAACCGGGCCGGCAGCGGCTGCGGCAACTGTCTGGCGCTTTTCGAAGTAGAACGACAGCAGATAGGTCAGGACAGCCGTGACCACGGTGGTAATCGCCAGAGCGATCAGGATGTTGACCAGATAGCGGGTGGTGTTGTCGCCGATATAGAGAACGACGGCCGGAAGCCCCGAAGAGCCGACGGCGAAGCGGCGGGTTGCCGTCAGACCGGCATAGAGGCCGCCGACGCCGCCGCCAATAAGCGTTGCGATCAGCGGATAGCGCTTGGGCAGCGACACGCCGTAAAGCGCCGGTTCCGTCGGTCCCATCAGGGCGGTAAAGCCGGTTGCCGTTGCCAGCTGGCGGGTCTTGGCATCCTTGGTGATCAGCATGACGGTGAGCATGGCAACGCCGGTGGCGATGTTCGAGCACAGCGCGCCGGGGCCGAAAATGCTCTCATGACCGAAAGCTGCCAGCTGCGCGAAGCCCAGCGGGGCAATGGCGTTGTGAATCCCAAACATGACCATAATCGGCAGCAGCGAACCGATGATGACCGGCGGCGCCCAGGGCGCGTTTTCGGTCAGGAACGAGAAGAAGATCGCCAGATAGCCACCGAGGAAAGAACCGATCGGGCCCAGCAGCGCCATGGCCAGCGTGCCCATGATCAGGAAGGTCATCATCGGCACGACCACCAGCTTGGCGGCATTCGGCGTGATCCGGTCGAGCCAGCGTTCGACATAGGACTGCACGAAGACGATCAGCAGGATCGGGATCACCGTCGAGCCATAGGTCGTCAGCGTCAGCGGAATGAAACCGAAGAGATTGACCGGCTCGCCGGCAGCGACCATGGCATTCCAGTTCGGATGCAGCATCATCGCGGCGACGACACCGGCCATGATGCGGCTGGTCTTCAGCTTGTCGGCAGCCGAAATCGCAACGAACACCGGCAGGAAGTAGAAGACGGCATTGGAGAAGAAGGCCAGAACCCGGTAGGTCTGCGAATCCGTCGTGATCACATCGAAGACGACGAGCACGGCCAGCAGGGCCATGATCATACCGGCGCCGGACAGTGCCGGAATAATCGGCTGGAACGTGCCCGAAACGAAGTCGATCACGACGCTCAGAAAGTTCCTGTGCTTCGGCGTCACGGTCATGTCCGGGGCCTGCGCCTCGACGCCCGCATCGCTCATTTCGCGGTCGACCTCTTCGAAGACGTCCTTCACATGGGTGCCGATCACGACCTGGAATGTGCCGCCCGAAGACGCGGTCGCGGCAACGCCGTCGAGGGCATTGAGTTCGGCGTTCCTGACCGCGGCTTCATCGCGCAGGGCAAAACGCAAACGCGTCTGGCAATGGTAGACGGACTGGACGTTCTGCGGCCCCCCGACCAGTTCGATAATCTCATGCGCCAGCGGCGCGTATTTCTGTGTCATTGCGTAAACCTCCTCCATTGAGGCGCAAAAAGGCAAAAAAAAGGACCTGAGCGACACCTGACCTTCCGGTTTCAGTGTCAAATCTCAGATCCTGCTCCGCGACGTAAAAACGCACGGATTACATTCTGTTTTATCGCGGTCGCCGTGACCGTGGCCTTTACGCTAAGCGCCGTGAGGTACGGAAGTCAAGACGGTGAATCGGGGCAAAGCGGCGATCTGTGCAGCTTGCGCTATCGGTTGCAGGCCACGTTTCCGCACACGCGAAGAACGGGCGAAAGGCGGCAAGTCTCCCGTTGAATCAGGGCGGAGAAGCCCAAATATGGCGAAGAAGTGGCAACGCCGGAAAAGGCATACTAACAGCGCGTTCTGCGCCAGATTGTCGCATATCCAGACGAAGGTCCGCTGCAGGACGATGCCCTGTTGCAAGACAGCCGCAGCGCCGCTGACGGCCCGTGAAAACGGCAGACGCCAGACCGTTTGGGAACGCCCCGGGCACCGGCTCCGGCAGTGCCGCGGCGGTAACCGGACGACGGTTTCCTGCGACCTTCCGCGGCGAGGTACGTCTTGCAAACACAAAAATAAGAGCCTATTTGAAGGTCATGGATTGTAACCGCTTCGGGCGGGCAAAACCTGGGTTCGGCTTGCTGTGGCCGTCTCAGGTTTTTTTTTGCCCTGATGAGCGTGTTGAACCGGGAGAGAACATGCAAGATCGTCCTGAAAGGCTCCGCTCCGCGCCGACCGGCAGATGGCAGCGCGATGCCCGTTTCGGGTCGACGAACAAGGCGCCGGCGGAGGAACACCGGCGCGGGAGCGGGAGGGAGACGCCGATGCTCGTGCTGAAGATATTCAACAACAATGTTGCGCTGGTGCGTGACGAAACCGGTCGCGAGGTCGTCGTGCAGGGACGCGGCCTGGCGTTTCAGGTGCGTCCGGGCGATCAGCTCGACCCGACGGTCGTCCAGCGCCGCTTTGTGCCGGAGCCGTCCTATACGCCCGAAAACTTCGCCCAGCTCATAGCCGAAATCCCGCCCGGCCACATCGCCATTGCCGAGACGATCCTGGGCATGGGCGAAAAGGTCGGGCTGAAGCTCGACCGGCATGTCGTCGTCGCGCTGGCCGACCACATCTCGATGGCGATCAAGCGCCAGCTTTCCCATCAGTCGTTCGAAAATCCGCTGGAATGGGAAGTGCATCTTCTCTATGTGCGCGAGGCCCGGCTGGGGATGATGGCGCTCGACGAGATCGAAAGACAGACCGGCGTCCGCCTGCCCGATATCGAAGTGGTGCCGCTGGCGCTGCATTTCGTCAATGCGCAGGTCGGTGCGCGGCAGCTGAGTTCCGCAGTGCGCACCGCGCGGCTGATCCGGGATATCCTCGCAATGATCGAGGACGAATTCGGCATCAAGATCAGCGCCGACGATTCGCTTGGCAGCGCGCGCTTTGCCACCCATCTGCGCCACCTGTTTCTCAGCCATCTGAGCGGCGAAACCTATACGCCGCTGATTGCCCAGCTGGCCCAGACATTCAAGGCGGAAGATCCGCGCGTTTATGAATGCGCCGAGCGGATCGGACATTATCTCACGGAAAAGATGGACTGGACCATCAGCGAAGACGAGACGGTTTACATCGCCCTGCATATCCAGCGCATGACACGGCGCGCCTTCAGCAATCCCGACATTCCGAAAGAGTAAGGAAAGCCACGCGCAGCCGGCCACAGGCGCGCGGAAAAGGACGGAACCATGAACGACACCATCGGCAAATCATCACAGAAGATCGTGGCCCTCATCGGCGGTCCGGCCAATGTCGAATCCGTCACGCACTGCGCCACCCGTCTCAGGTTTAATCTGAAGGATGACAGCAAGGCCGACCGTCCGGCCCTTCTGGACGTCGATCCGGTCCTGTCGGTCGTTGAAAGTGCCGGCCAGTTTCAGCTGGTGATCGGGCCTCAGGTTCCGGACGTTCATGATGCGGTGCTGGCCGCACTCTCCGGCATGCAAGAGCCCGCCCCTGCGCCTGAAGACCCGGCGCCCCAAAACCCGCCGCCGGCGCGCGACGCCGCCGCAACCGGTCAGCCCGGTTTCAAAAAACGCACGCTCTCCCTCATTCGCGGTTTCCTGAAACCGGGCGCTGAGGCGGATCGTGAATAAGCCGGCAAGACAGCGGCCGAAACCGCGTGATTTCGAACTGGCGATTGTGCAGATCGCCCCCTGAATGCAGCAATGGACGACATAAAGATGGACAACAACGCTACGGAACTTCTCGTACCCCTGAAGATCGCACACGGATTGCACGCGCGCCCCGCCGCAATGCTGGCCAATGCGGCCAAGGCCCACAAGGGCGCGGTCACCATCTCCTGCAACGGCAAGACGGTCAACGCCAAGAGCGTGGTGGCGCTGATGGGTCTGGGAACGCATTTCGGCGACAATCTGGCGATCCACATCGAAGGCGATGGCGCGGAGGCCACCGGCGACACCCTGATGGATCTGGTGCTCTCCGGCCTTGGCGATCCGATTGCCGATGCCCCCGCGCCGGAAGCGGAACTGCCGGAAAAGAAGGAAGACAAGCCGGCTGAAAGCAAGCCGCAGGGCGACGCCCTGCCTGCCTTTGCGCCCGGCGCCGATGCGGTTGTGACCGGCCGTTCCGCCGTTGGCGGCTTTGCCGCCGGCCCTGTGACGCGCCGCGTCTCGGCAACCGCAGACCTGAAGAAGGATGGCGATGGCGCGGAGACCGAACGCGCACGGCTGGCATCCGCACGCGCTGCCGTAATCGCCCGGCTGACCAATTCTGCCGATGGCTCGCCGCTCAACCCGGTTGCCGCCGCGCACCGCGATATCGTTGACGACCCGGCGTTGATCGAGGCAGCGGAAGCCGGCATTGCCGCCGGACGCAGCGCCGAATGGGCATGGAACGAGGCCTGCCGGGAACAGGCGGAAGCGCTGGCCACCATGGCCGATGCGCGCATGGCCGAACGGGCCGCCGACATGCGCGATATCGCCGGACAGGTGATCGCCGAACTGTCAGGCAAGGGTGCAACCCCCGGCCTTGCGGCCCTGCCGGCCGGCAGTATCGTCCTTGCCGATGAAATCCTCCCCTCCGAAATGCTCGGCCTTTCCGCCGGGCACATCGCGGCCATCCTGATGCGCGACGGCGGCCCGACCTCCCATGCCGCGATCCTGGCTGCCGGTCTCGGCATTCCCACCATCGTCGCAATCGGCAGCGATGCCGACCGCATTCCCGACGGCGCGCCGGTGATCATCGACGCCAAGGCCGGAAGCCTGACGGTTTACCCCGACGATGCGGCCTTTGCCGAAGCCCTAAGCAAGGTTGCCGCACAGGCCGAAAAACGCGAAACCCTGCGCGCGGCGGCAAAGCGCGACTGCTATCTCGCCGATGGCGCCCGGATCGAGGTTTTCGCCAATCTCGGCCATTCCGGCGAAGGCACGCTGGCCGTTTCGGAAGGGGCCGAAGGCTGCGGCCTTCTGCGCACCGAATTCCTGTTTCTCGACCGCGCGACCGCACCCAGCGAGGAGGAACAGCTTGCCGAATATCAGACCATCGCCGATGAACTCGGTGGCAAGCCGCTGATCATCCGTCTGTTTGACGCCGGCGGCGACAAGCCCATGCCCTATCTGCCGCTGCCGGCTGAGGATAATCCGTTTCTGGGTCTTCGCGGCATCCGCGTGGGACTTGCCAAACCGGAACTTCTCCATGCCCAGATCCGCGCGATCCTGCGCGTGAAACCCTATGGCGTGGCCCGGATCATGGTGCCGATGGTCGCTTCGGTTTCAGAAGTCGAGGCAGTGCGCGCGCTGGTCGAAGAGGAAAGCCGCAAGCTCGGGCGCGAAGCCCCGATCGAGGTCGGCGCGATGATCGAAACCCCGGCCGCCGCCGTCACCGCGGCGCAGTTGGCGCGGGTCTGCGATTTCTTCTCGATCGGCACCAATGACCTGACCCAGTACACGCTGGCCATGGACCGCGGCAATCCGGCCGTCGCCAAGGATGTCGATGCCCTGCATCCCGGCGTTCTCGGGCTGATCCGGATGACGGCGGAAGGCGCGGCCTCCGACCGGCGCACGGTCGCCGTTTGCGGCGGCGCGGCCTCCGACCCGGTCGCCGCACCAATCCTGGTCGGCCTCGGCGTCACCGAACTTTCCGTCGCCCCGGCCATGATCCCCGAAATCAAGGGCTTGCTGGAAACGCTGACGCTGGAGCAATGCCGGGCACTGGCCGAAAAGGCCCTGAAAGCCGACAGCGCCGCGCAGGTCCGCACGCTGGATAAAGGCTCCGCCACCGCGTAACGCCAGTCCGCCTGACAAACGGTATCCGGATCAATCTGAAACGGCGGATTTTGAAGGAGGCCCGCCGTTTTTGGCTGCTGACAAACCCGAAGACGTGTGGATTGTTGCCTCCGCCAGCCGTCCCCACAGGTGTCATGCTCGGACGTGATCCGAGCATCCATTCCGCTCAACCCTTTGATAAGAAAGGGTTTCAAGCAAGAATACATCGTGTAGCCCTGGATCCTCGGGTCAAGCCCGAGGATGCCCCGGAGTGAGGGGTAGCTTTGTCAGCAAACTGACGGCGGGTTTCAAGAAAAGCCCGCCATCAGATGTCGGGGTTCGCTGGTCGCGCCGGATCAAAAATTGAAAAAAGACAAAAAACTGTCCGAAAATCGGACAATAAAGTAGTCTGCCAATTGATACATTCGCGCAATCCGTTCTCGTTGTCTTGTGGAGGAGCCAAGATCGGAGCACGCGACCCCCGCCGGTGAAGATCTCTGGCGACCTGTCTTTTCGGGAGGAGAAGATGGAGCGCATGGTAAGAAAAAAAGAATGGGAAGACTTCATGGCCGTGGGGCGTGTGCCCACCGGCCTGAACCATGACATCCTGGCCAGCTGGCAACGTTCGGCCAAGCATTCGGTTGCCGGACGCACGCGCGCGCCCGTCGTCAACGATGATGAGCTGGAAGGCCGCCGGGTCCAGGCGCGCCGGCTCGGCCGCGCCGCGCGCAGCGCGCTGAACCGGGCCGGCAATCTGCTGATCGGAACACGCGACATCCTGCTGCTCAGCGATGATGCCGGCGTGGTTATCGACACCGTCGGCGATCCTCATACGCTGTCTCAGGCCGAGGAAAATCATCTGCATACCGGCGGCCACTGGATCGAGGAAGCGATCGGCACCAATGCCATCGGCACGGCGCTGCATCTGGGAGCACCCACGCTCATTCAGGATGCGGAGCATTTCTGCGAGGCCATCCAGCGCTGGAACTGTGCCGCAACGCCGATTACCGATCCGGGCACCGGCCGTATCCTCGGCGTGGTCGATATTTCCTGGCCCGGCGGCATTCAGCAGCCCAATGCCGTCGCGCTTTCATCCGCCCTGGCACTGCAGATGGAGACCGAGCTGACCCACATGCTCGGCCATGAACGGGAAATCCTTCTGGAACAGTCCCACATCCGGCGTTTGCGCCGCGGCAGCGGGCCGATGCTGATCATGGATCGCAGCGGCGCCAATGTTTTTTCGACCGAGAATTTTGCACGGTTTTACGATGACGACATCGATCTCGAACAATTGCGAAGACGGCTTCCGGCACTGATCGACCAGCCGGCCGAGCAGATCGGCGAGGTTCTGGCCGATTGCCTGAAGAGCACCGATTTCGAGGTGATCAGCGACCGGGATGAGCCGATCGGCATCCTGATCGCCCTCAGACGGTCGCGGCTGCGCGCCCAGACGGACAGATCGACCGCAACGGAGCTGGAGCAGATCGCCAGTGCGGGAGAAGCCTCGGCCGCGCTTTGCGCTCAGGCCCGGCGGCTTGCAGAAACCGGAATTTCGATCCTGATCGAAGGCGAAACCGGGACCGGAAAGTCCTTTCTGGCGAGAGCCATTCATAACGCCAGCAAACAGTCTGACGAACCGTTCGAAATGCTCGACTGCGCGCAACTGACCGAGGAAACCCTGCGCAATTGCTTCGCTTCGGATCACCAATGCATCGGGAAAGGCACGCTATGTCTCAACAGTCCCGGCGCCGTTCCGGCATCCATACAGAAACTGCTGCTCACTCTGGTCGAACAGTTCATGGAACAGGGCGGCCGGATCATCGCGCTTTCGGCACGCTCTCTTTATGAGGAGATGCGCGGGAACAATTTCCGCGGCGATCTCTATTACCGGATCGCGGGCGCGCGGCTTGAGATCACGCCGTTGCGGGAGCGCGCCGGGGAAATCGCGCCGCTCCTGCGTCAGCTCGTCCAGAGCCATGCCGCCGAAACAGGCCGGCGGGAATTACGGTTTTCGCCAGGCGCGGTGGGCGTTTTGAAAAACTATGCCTGGCCGGGCAACCTGCTTGAAATGCGCAATCTTGTCGCCGCCCTCGATGCCTTGTCGCCCACCGGCCTGATCGACGAGCGCATATTGCCGCGCGAATTCCGGCAGCCGGCGCGGCGCAACGGAAGCGACACCCTGCGCGACGTCGAGCGAGCCGGCATTCTCGATGCCCTCGAGGCCGAAGACGGCAATCTTTCGCGGGTGGCGAAACGCCTCGGCATTGCCCGCTCCACGCTTTACCTCAAGCTTGACAGCTACGGGATAGAGACCCGGCGAAAGACCTGACCGGGCGTCCGAAACCTGTCTGTCCGGATGGCTGAAAACCGGACACTTTCTGTTTTGGCAAAAGAT
The DNA here is from genome assembly GCF_040545495.1 of Martelella mangrovi. Taxonomy (NCBI): domain Bacteria; kingdom Pseudomonadati; phylum Pseudomonadota; class Alphaproteobacteria; order Hyphomicrobiales; family Aurantimonadaceae; genus Martelella; species Martelella mangrovi. The sequence continues at coordinate 86,059 of NZ_JBEPLY010000010.1, read as the reverse complement.
ACATCCTCCTGTTTGTGGCCTTCCCGTCTCGGGATGGCCGGAACAATGGGAGGAGTTTTTCGTGACGATAATGGAGAAAAACAGCCGTTCCGTGCAGGTGCTTGGCATCGATGCGGGCGGAACGATGACCGACACATTCTTCGTCGATGCAGACGGGGATTTCGTTGTCGGCAAGGCGCAGTCGACGCCCGATAACGAAGCGCGCGGCCTGCTCGAATCCAGCCGTGAAGGACTGGAGCACTGGGGCCTGTCGCTTGAGGATGCGCTCGGCTCGATCCAGACCGGCGTCTATTCCGGCACGGCGATGCTGAACCGCGTGGTCCAGCGCAAGGGCCTGAAGACCGGCCTGATCGTCAATGCGGGCATGGAGGATTTTCACCGCATGGGCCGCGGCTGCCAGGCCTATCTGGGCATGGCCTATGAAGACCGCATCCATCTCAACACCCATTATTACGACGAACCGCTGGTGCCGCGTCAGCTGACGCGCGGCGTGATGGAGCGCGTCGATATGTTCGGCGATGTGGTTATTCCGCTGCGTGAGGAAACCGCGCGACAGGCGGCGAAGGAACTCATCGCGCAGGATGTCGAAGGCATCGTGATTTCGCTGCTGCACAGCTACAGGAACCCCGGACATGAACGCCGGGTCCGCGACATCGTGGCCGAGGAGGTCGAAAAGGCGGGCAAGACCATCCCGGTTTTCGCCTCGACCGATTATTATCCGGTGCGCAAGGAAACCCACCGCACCAATACCACGATCCTGGAAGCCTTCGCCGCCGAACCGTCGCGCCAGACGCTCCGCAGGATTTCGACGGAATTCAAGGATAACGGCTCGAGATTCGATTTCCGGGTGATGGCCACCCATGGCGGCACGATTTCGTGGAAGGCCAAGGAACTGGCGCGCACCATCGTCTCCGGTCCCATCGGCGGCGTGATCGGCGCGAAATATCTCGGCGAGGTTCTGGGTTACAAGAACATCGCCTGCTCCGATATCGGCGGAACCTCCTTCGACGTTGCGCTGATCACGCAGGGCGAACTGACCATCCAGAACGACCCGGACATGGCCCGCCTTGTGCTGTCGCTGCCGCTGGTCGGGCTGGATTCCGTCGGCGCCGGCGCCGGCTCCTTCATCCGGCTCGACCCCTATACCAAGGCGATCAAGCTGGGGCCGGATTCGGCGGGTTACCGCGTCGGCGTCTGCTGGGCGGAGTCGGGCATCGACACGGTGACGATTTCCGACTGCCACGTCATTCTCGGCTATCTGAACCCCGATAATTTCCTTGGCGGTCAGGTCAAGCTCGACCGGCAGCGCGCCTATGACGCAATGAAAGAGCAGATCGCCGATCCGCTCGGCCTGAGCGTCGAAGAAGCGGCAGCCGGCGTCATCGAACTTCTGGACAGCGATCTTCGCGACTACCTGCGCTCGATGATTTCGGGCAAGGGTTATTCGCCGTCCTCCTTCACCTGCTTCAGCTATGGCGGTGCGGGCCCGGTCCACACCTATGGTTATACCGAGGGGCTGGGCTTCGAGGATGTAATCGTTCCGGCCTGGGCAGCGGGCTTTTCGGCCTTCGGCTGCGCCGCGGCGGATTTCGAATACCGCTACGACAAGTCGCTCGACGTCAACATTGCCGAGAATGCCCACGACGAGGCCAAGGCAATCGAAGCCAGAACGCTTAACGATGCCTGGCACGAGCTGGCCGAACGCGTGCTCGAGGAGTTCGAACTGAACGGCTATTCGCGTGATCAGGTGCAGTTGCAGCCCGGTTTCAGGATGCAGTATCGCGGCCAGCTCAACGATCTGGAGATCGAAAGCCCGATCAATACGGCCACGACCGCGGCCGACTGGGACAAGCTTGTCGACGTCTTCAACGACACCTATGGCCGGGTCTATGCGGCTTCGGCCCGCTCGCCGGAACTGGGTTACTCCATCACCGGGGCAATCATGCGCGGCACGGTTCCGATCCCCAAACCCAACATCCCCAAGGAAGAAGAAGGCAGCCCGACGCCTGCGAAGGAGGCCATGCTGGGCACCCGCAAATTCTACCGCAAGGGCAAATGGGTCGATGCACAGCTCTATCAGATGGAGCGCCTGACGCCCGGCAATCATGTCACCGGTCCCGCCATCATCGAATCCGACGCCACGACCTTTGTCGTTCCGGACGGTTTCGAAACCTGGCTCGACGGCCATCGGTTGTTTCACCTGAAAGAAGTGTGACAGCCAAGGGAGGAGATTTACAATGAATATGCAAAGCAAAATCAAAGGCATCGTTCGCGGCGGACAGACGCTGAAACAGCACCGCGACGAAATCATGGCCAAGACCAAGGCCAGCGGCCATTATGCCGGACTGAAGGAAAGGGAACTGCACAAGGAAAGCCCGATCCTCTACAACAAGCTGTTCTCGCGCCTGCGCGCCGGTGTTGTCGATGCCCGCGAAACCGCCAAGAAGATCGCCGCCTCGCCGATCGTGGAACAGGAGGGCGAACTGTGCTTCACCCTCTACAATGCCGCCGGCGACAGCATTCTGACCTCGACGGGGATCATCATCCATGTCGGCACCATGGGTGCGGCGATCAAATACATGATCGAGAATGACTGGGAGGGTAATCCCGGCATCAACGACAAGGATATCTTCTGCAACAACGATTCCCTGATCGGAAACGTGCACCCCTGCGATATCCATACCATCGTCCCGATTTTCCATGAGGGCGAGCTGATCGGATGGGTCGGCGGCGTCACCCACGTCATCGATACCGGCGCTGTCGGCCCGGGTTCGATGACCACCGGACAGGTGCAGCGCTTCGGCGACGGCTATTCCGTCACCTGCCGCAAGATCGGCGAAAACGACGAGCTGAAACGCGACTGGCTGCATGAAAGCCAGCGCGCGGTGCGCACCACGCGCTACTGGATGCTGGATGAACGCACCCGCGTTGCCGGTTGCCACATGATCCGCAAGCTGGTCGAGGAAGTGATCGCCGAGGAAGGCATCGAGTCCTACTGGAAATTCGCCTATGAGGCGGTCGAACATGGCCGGGTCGGCCTGCAAAACCGCATCAAGGCGATGACCATTCCCGGCGTCTATCGCCAGGTCGGCTTTGTCGACGTGCCCTATGCGCATGAGGATGTGCGGGTGCCGTCGGACTTCGCCAAGGTCGACACGATCATGCATACGCCATCGGAAATGACGATCCGGCCCGACGGCACATGGCGACTCGATTTCGAGGGCTCGAGCCGATGGGGCTGGCATACGTATAACGCTCATTCGGTGTCGTTTACCTCCGGCATCTGGGTGATGATGACGCAAACGCTGATCCCGACCGAGATGATCAATGACGGTGCGGCCTACGGAACCGAGTTCCGCCTGCCGAAGGGCACATGGATGAACCCGGACGACCGGCGCGTGGCCTTCGCCTATAGCTGGCATTTCCTCGTCAGTTCATGGACGGCGCTGTGGCGCGGCCTGTCGCGCAGCTATTTCGGCCGTGGCTATCTCGAAGAGGTCAATGCCGGCAACGCCAACACCTCGAACTGGCTGCAGGGCGGCGGGTTCAACCAGTATGACGAAATTCATGCGGTGAACTCGTTCGAATGCGCGGCCAACGGCGTTGGCGCATCGGCGGTTGCCGACGGCATCAGCCATGCCGCCGCCATCTGGAACCCGGAAGGCGATATGGGCGACATGGAAATCTGGGAACTGGCCGAACCGCTGGTCTATCTCGGTCGCCAGGTCAAGGCCAGTTCGGGCGGCGCGGGCAAGTATCGCGGCGGCTGCGGCTTTGAATCGCTGCGCATGGTCTGGAACGCCAAGGACTGGACGATGTTCTTCATGGGCAACGGCCATATCAGTTCCGACTGGGGGCTGATGGGCGGTTATCCGGCGGCATCCGGCTATCGCTTCGCAGCCCACGACACCGGGCTGAAGGAAAAGATCGCCAATGGCGACCCGATCCCCTTCGGCGGCGATACCGACCCGGAACACCCGACCTTTGACGCGCTCGTCAATCCCGACGGCATCAAGCGCGACAAGCAGGCGATCACCACCGAGGAGATGTTCAAGGATTACGATCTCTACCTCAACTATATGCGTGGCGGGCCGGGCTTCGGCGATCCGCTCGACCGTGACGCTGCGGCCGTGGCCAAGGACGTCAACGGCGGGTATCTGCTCGAACGCTTCGCCGAGACCGTCTATGGCGTGGTGCTGACAAAGGGCGCCGACGGCCTGTTTGCCGCCGATGCGGCCGGAACGGAAAGCCTGCGTGCGAAGATCCGCAAGGATCGGCTGGCAAAGGCGAAGCCGACCCGCGACTGGATGGCAGGCGAGCGGGAACGCATTCTGGCCAAGGATGCGGGCACCCATGTGCAGCAGATGTTTGCCGCCAGCTTCAAGCTCGGCCCGAAATGGGAACAGGGCTTCCGCAAGTTCTGGGATCTGCCCGACACCTGGCAGCTCAAGGAAGCGGATCTGCCGATCCCCTCCTATGGCCGCGAATATTCGATGGATCTTTCCGATCTGCCGGATGTGAAAACCGTCCAGTTCGTCGAGGAATGATCCCGCAGGGTGCCGCCCCCGCCTGTCTTCGCGGCACCCCTTTTTATTTAGGAGAAAGACAATGGCTTACACCAAAGCGAAGATCAAAGACCTGGTCGACGGCAAGATCGACCGCGATACGCTCCAGACGATGTTGTCGACGCCCAAGGACGGGGACCGCTTCGTCAAATATATCGAAATCCTGCAGGAACAGGTGCCATGGGATGACAGGATCATCCTGCCACTGGGGCCGAAGCTCTATATCGTCCAGCGCCCCTCGGACAAGAAATGGGTGGTCAAATCCCATGCCGGTCACGAGTTCTGCGACTGGCGCGAAAACTGGAAGCTTCATGCCGTGATGCGGGTGCGTGAAACGGCAGCCGATATGGAGGAAATCTATCCCAAACTGATGGCGCCCTCCTCCGACTGGCAGGTCATCCGGGAATATTACTGCCCGATCTCGGGCGACCTGCTCGACGTCGAAGCGCCGACGCCATGGTATCCGGTGATCCACGACTTCGAACCGGACATCGACGCCTTCTATACCGAATGGCTGGGCCTCGAAATCCCCGAGCGCGCCGCCTGACCGGAAACCGGCCCGAAATGAAGACGCCGCACGCATGAACCCGTGCGGCGTCCTTGTCTGTCATAATCAGTGCTTTGCCAGTCTCATCTGTCCGAAATCCGGACAGGTCAAGGCCCGGTCGCATCGGGAAAAGCAGTCATATCCGTCCCGGTCCTGGCCGGGTATCGGTATGACGGCGTCTTTTGCTTTCCCAGTTCAGGCTGTTCTAGTCGCGTGCAGCCGTCCAGCCCTGATATTCATCGACATTGTCGGCCGTAATCAGCTTCGGTTCGATGAGAACCGTCGTGCCTTCCTCTTCCTCGCCCTGCATGAACTTGTAGCCGAGATCAAGCGCCTGCCCGGCCATGACATAGGGGTCCTGAGACGCAGATGCCTTGATCAGGGAATTGCCGGATTTCAGCGATTTTTCCGTATCCGGTGCGCCATCGACCCCGGTAATGATGATGTTGTCACGCCCAAGCTGCCTGGCGGCGAGCTGTGCGCCCAGCGCCATCGGATCGTTGGCACCGAACACCGCATCGAGATCGGAATAGCGGGTGAGCAGTCCCTGCATGACATTCATGCCGCCTTCGCGGGCGCCGAGACCGTTCTGATCCTTCGACAGAACTGTGATACCCGGATTGGCCTCGAAGACTTCGAGGCAACCATTGTAGCGGTCATTCAGGGATGACGAAGACGGCCCCTTGATGATGGCCACATTGCCCTCCCCGCCCAGCGCATCGACGATATACTGGCAGGCCTTTTTACCGGCGGCGATGTTGTCGGTCATCACCGTCACATCGGCGCCCGGCGCGGACACGTCGAAGGCGGCAATGGTGATGCCGGCATTCTTGGCACGTGTGACGGCGGGCGCAATCGCCTTGTCGTCAACAGCGTTCAGCATGATGATGTCCACGCCCTTGGCGATGAAATTGTCGATCTGGCTGACCTGCTTGTTGAGATCATAATCGGCCGAGACGGTGGTGATCTCGACATCCGGATTGATCTTGTGCGCCTGGTCTTCAATGCCCTTGACCGTTGCGACGAAGAAGGGATTGCCGAGAAGCCCGACGGTAATGCCGATACTCTCAAGCTTTTTGTCCTGGGCCTGGGCAGGAATACTGGCCGCCGTCATGGCCAGAGCCGCGACGGCTCCCATAAGGACTTTCTTTGTCATACGCATGATTAGCTCCTCCGCTTTGCGTTGTTTCAGTCGAGATTGAGGCCCCGGTCAGGTCGCCGCGCCGCTCTTGCCGCGGAAGCGGTCAAGGGTGACGGCCGCGATGATGACGAGGCCCTTGATGATGAACTGCCAGATATCCGACGTACCGGTCAGAATAAGGCCGTTCGAGAGAATGGCGATGATAAGCGCACCGATCAGCGTCCCCCAGATCGAGCCGACCCCGCCGACAAAACTGGTGCCGCCAAGAATAACGGCGGCAATGGCATCAAGCTCGTAGGACTGACCGAGCTGAAGACCGTTGGCCGCATAAAGCCGCGCGGCCGACATGACCCCGCCAAGCCCGGCCATCAGACCCGAAACGCCGTAAACGAACAGCAGCACCACCGGTACCTTGATGCCGGTCAGGCGCGCTGCTTCCTGATTGCCGCCGACGGCATAAATCCAGGTACCGAGCACGGTGCGCCGCAGGATGAACCAGGAAATGACGATGACGGCAAAGGCGATGATTGCCAGGATCGGCACACCGAACAGCGCGCCGTTGCCGATCCAGGCAAAGGGCAGTTCGGCATTGAAAACAGTGGTATCCGCCCCCATCAGACGCGCCACGCCACGCACCGCCGTCAGCGATCCGAGCGTCACGATGAAGGGCGGCAGTTGCAGGCCTGCGATAAAGGCGCCGTTGGCAAGCCCGAAAAGCAGCCCGATGCCAAGCCCCGCCGGGATGCCGATCCACCCCAGTTGCGGCGACAGCGAGAAAATGATCGCCGCCATGGCCGATGCCGCCAGAATGGAACCAACCGAAAGATCGATACCGCCGGTGAGGATAACGAAGGTCATCCCGGCGGCCAGCACGATATTGATCGACGCCTGCTGCATCACGATCGAGAGATTGTTGACAGCCAGAAACTTGCCGGTGAGGAGCTGGAACCCGATGGCCAGCAATATCAACACCGGCAGCATGCCCAGCGTCTTGATCAGATTGCCGAACTGAAAGGACGATTTGCGCGCGGCAACGTCCTTTGCGGTCTCATTCATTCCTGCTTCCTCCTGATTTCCGGCGATTGTTCAGGCGGCGGTTTTCGCGCCGGTGGACAAACGCATGATGGCTTCCTGCTCAATGGGTTTTCCGGGCCGGGATGTCACTTCGCCGGCAATTTCCCCTTCGCGCATCACAAGAGCGCGATCGGCAACATTGATGATTTCCTGCAGCTCGCTCGAGATCATGACGACGGCCAGTCCCTGGCGGGCAAGCATATCGATCAGCCGATAGATTTCGGACTTGGCGCCGACATCGACCCCGCGCGTCGGTTCGTCGAGAATGATGACCTTCGGCTTGACCTCCAGAAGCCTGCCGAGCAGCACCTTTTGCTGATTGCCGCCCGAAAGAGAGCCGACATCGACGAAGGGCGACTGGGCGCGGATTGAAAGCGTGTCGATTTCGGTATCAGCGCGTGACCGGGCGGTCTTGAAATTACGAATGCCGGCAAAACCGGAATCATGCGCCATCACGCACATGTTGATGTTGTCGGCGATGGTCATGTCGAGAAACAGGCCGAGTTGCTTGCGGTCTTCGGTCAGGTAGACGATCCCCTCCGCAAGTGCGGCGCTCGGACTTTTGGGCGTCACATCGCGCCCGTTCAAAACGACCTTGCCCGACACCGCCCTGTCGGCGCCATAGATCAGACGGGCAAGTTCCGTACGGCCGGAGCCGACCAGACCGGAAATGCCCAGCACCTCGCCCCTGCGCACGGAAAAAGAGCAGTTCTTGACCTTGCGTCCATCGCTGACATCGGTGACGTCGAGAACCACTTCGGCGTCTTCGAGATCGCTTCTGTGCTCCTTGGTATAAAAACTCGACAGTTCCCGGCCGACCATCATCGAAATCAACCGTTCGGCACTCAGTTCCTCGCGTGCGAGGGTCCCGATATATTTGCCGTCGCGCAGAACCGAACAACGGTCGGAAATACGGTAAACCTCCTCCATGCGATGGCTGATATAGATAACGGCGATATTGTCTGCCTTCAGGGCGGCGATGACCTCGAACAGGCGCTCGGTTTCCCGGCTTGTCAGCGAGGTCGTCGGCTCGTCCATGACGATGATACGGGCATTGGCAGAAAGCGCACGGGCAATCTCGACCAGCTGGCGCTCGCCCAGGGACAGGGTGCCGACAATCGTCGATGGTGAAAAATCGACCCCCAACCGATCCAGAATGGGCTGTGTCTGGCTCCGCATCTGCGAACGGTTGACAATGCCCCTGCTGGAACGCTCATTGCCGAGAAAGATGTTCTCCGCCACCGAAAGATTGGGCGCCAGCGACAGCTCCTGATAGATGACCGCCACACCCATGGCTTTGGCCGCTTTCGGCCTGCCATGCGGAAGCGGTTCGCCGCCGACAAGAATAGTGCCGCCGCGATCCGGCACATAGGCGCCGGAGAGAATTTTCGTCAGCGTCGACTTGCCCGCGCCGTTTTCCCCCATCAGGGCATGCACCTCGCCACCGTAAGCCGTCAGGGAAACATCGGTCAGCGCTTTTACCGGGCCGAACGTCTTCGAAATGTTCTGCATATCCAGAACCGGTTTTCCCGCATCGGTCATACTGCATGATCTCCCTTCGCTTCGGCGACCAAGTAATCGACGCCTTCTTCTTCCAGCATCGCGGCATCCGCATCGGTCAGGCCATCATCGGTCACAAGCCGGCGGATCCGGGAAAACGGCAGGGTCAGCGTGGTGGGACGCTCTGCAAATTTGCGGCTGTCGACCAGAACGACGACCTCATTGGCAAAACCGACCATTTCGCGGGTCAGTCTGACCAGCAGCGGATTGGTTTCCAGCAACCCCTGCCGGTCGACACCGAGCGCGCCGACGAAAAACTGCGAGGCAAAGAACGCATGGGCGCCGGAGAAACGATCGTAAACAATGCCCGGCTCGCGATGGAGATCGCCGCCGCCGATGGTCAGCTGACACTCGCCATTTTCCGCAAGATAGGCGGCAAGCGGCATGGAATGGGTAAACACCCGCACATTCCGCCGGGCGATCGCCATGCCGAAATGAAAGCAGGTCGAACCGCCATGCACGATGATCGACGTGCCGTCGCGCACAAACGTCGCGGCGACGGAGGCGATGGCGCGTTTGGCATCAACGGCGATGTCACGGTTTTCCATGAAAGGAAGCGGCACGGCACGGCGGGCATGGCGGCTGCGTTCGGCCGCGATGCCACCATGGACACGCTGACCGAGCCCTGCTTTTTCGAGCTTGTCGATATCCCGCCGGATTGTCGCTGCGGAAACACCGATCCTGTCTGTCAGTTCGGAAACGGACAGAAATGAACGATCTTCAAGCAGGTGCAGTATCTGTTTGTGTCTGATTGACTCCGCCACTCTGCCCTCCCAAGCAGATGGTGACGATGATGACACCCTGCGATCAAACCTGCAAGAAAAACGTCCCGAATGTTCAAAAATTGCGTTTTCGCAATCATCAAATGATTAAAAATGAACACGCTGAACGATATTTTCCGCGCTGCCCCTCTCTCCGGGTCATCCTCGGGCTTGACCCGAGGATCCAGAGCCACACGATGTATGCTTTCTTGAAACCCTTTCTTATTAAAGGGTTGAGCGGAATGGATGCTCGGATCGCGTCCGAGCATGACACCTGTGGGACGGCTGGCGGAGGCAACACCATGCACGTCTTTGGGTTTGTCAGCAGTCTGCGGCGCGCAGCGAAAGCTGCGCGCCGTTTTCTGTCACGAGGTCGAGAGGATCTGGCTGATGCCGCCGTCGATGATGAAGTCGGCCCCTGTGACCCATTCCGACTCGTCGGAGGCCAGATAGAGCGCGCAATTTGCGATATCGTCGGGCTGGCCGGCTCGTCCGATCGGCTGCATGTCGTTCATCTCGACGAGCTGTTCTTGGGTGAGAACGCCGAGGGCGGGGGTCATGACCGTCCCCGGAGAAATCGAATTCACGCGGATCTTGTGCGATGCGCCTTCGGCCGCCAGTTGCCGTGTCAGAGCAAGCACGCCGCCCTTGGCCGCGGCATGAGCGGCCTGCCCGGTTGCGCCATAGCCGCGGTGACCGATCACCGAAGCCGTGTTGATGATGTTCCCGCCGCCTTGCGCGACAAAGTGGTTCCACGCGGCACGGGTTGCGTAAAACACGGTGTCGAGTTCCATGTGGAGCGTGTGGGACCAGTCTTCCCACGACATTTCTCCAAACGGGCTCATCCGCGGATTGCCGGCATTATTGTAGAGAACGTCGATCCTCCCGGCGGCTGCGATACCATCCTCGATCCAACGCGTCACGGCATCGGAATCGGTCAGATTGACGATGGAAGAGTCCATTTTTCCGCCCTGCGCGCGGACCATTTCAACCGTCTCAGCTGCTTCCTTTTCCTTCAGGTCGCAACCAATGACATGCGCGCCTTCTTTCGCAAACAAGAGCGCGGCAGCGCGTCCCTGACCACCGGCGGTTCCGGTGATGAACACGACCTTGTTGTCCAGTCTTCCCATGAATTTCTCCTGTTTTTCCCGGTCCCTGAAGGCCATTGGTCGGCAAGGCATATCCTGGGGAGCACCGGCTTCGGGAACCGCTTTCAGTCTGACTTTCGCGCTCTCGACAACGCATCTGACGTCCACATCACTCAAACTGGACGCCTTCGTCTGCTTCTAATAGTATTAGACAAAAGTGTCTAGTTTATCGATTTGCCATCGGTCTGATCTGTGATGTGGTAAAGGAGGGCCTCTTGTCTCAGGCACATGAAGGGAAGTCATTGTCGGAAGATGCTCCGCGCGGAACCCCGCGCACGCCGATGCAGCTGCGTGGCCAGGCGCGGGTTGAGGCCATCCTTGACGCAGCAGCCGGGATCATCGCGGAAAACGGCCTGCCCGCGCTGACCATGCACGGCATCGCCCGTCGGGCATCGACTTCGATTGGCTCTCTCTACCATTTCTTTCCGGATCAGGCCGGCGTGCTCGAAGCGCTGGCGGCGCGGCACAATGCGCGCATCGAACAGATCAAGGCCGAACTGAATGCCGTTCCCGAGGAGTCCTGGCGGGACTTGTCGGTCGACGCGGCGATCCAGCGTCTCATTTCGCCCTATCTCGACTATGCAAGGCGACACCCCGATTTCTTCCCGTTGATGCACGGCAAGCGCACGCCGGCAGAAGAAGCGGGTTTCATCGAGGAGGTCAGGCGCATGCTGGCGGCCCGTTTGCCGGACCTGCCGCCTGCAGCACTGGAGCGCCATGCGGCGATGCTGCACGCCATAGCAGCAGGCACGCTGCATGTGGCCTATGTGCTCGAGCCGGAGCAGCTGGCCTACTACATGCGGGAGGTTCCACGCGTTCTGACCGCCTATCTCACGGAGATCGAGCGCGAACGACGCGACTGTTGACATCAAGGCACGAGCATGGCCAATTCCGCCGATGCTATTGTATTTCAAGGGAGATTAGCAATGCGGCGAAATGCTTTGATAGCCATTATGTTCACCACCCTTCTCGCCGGCGCCACCACGTCCTCTGCGAACGACACCATGAGCGAGGACCAATGCCTGGCCGTTGTCATGGCCATGTCAAAGCTGGAAATCTCCATGATTGGCAAGGCGCCGCTCGACGAGGCCACTGCCGCATTGGCAGACGTGCAGCCGACCCTTCCCGCAAGCGTGACGCCGACCGTTGATGATCTGATCGCCGTGGCAGAAGAGGCACAGGAATTCGAGACCGGGGATCCACAGCACCCCATGGCGACAGGCGCGTTTCAGACGGCCAGCCGCAGCTACCGCGAAGCGCTCGCGCCCTATTGCCCCAGCTTCGACCTGAACTACTGACAACGGGTTGCCACGCCGGTTGAAAGCCCTTCCTCAGACTGCTGGAAAAGCTCATTCCGCGTTCTTTCGTCATACCGGCCTTGAGCCGGTATCCAGGGCCGCTTGTTATGCCCTTTCAGAAAGAGTCTTTGCGCGCAAGGACTTGGCCCTTACAGGATTCCGGCTCAAGGCCGAAAGCCTTCCTTCAACAGACCTTGTTCGAGGTCGGCGTTTCAGCCTGCCATTCCTCCGCTGCAGCCTGCACCTTCAGCCTTTCAAGCTCAGCCTCGGTTCCGACTACCGCCCTGCCCGAAACAGCATGGTCGACGTCCCGTCGCAGGCAGCGACATTGGATCAGTCGGTAAAGTAGCTGCTGTTTCTGCGGGCGATGACGGGCAGGTCGCGCAGGACATTCCGCAAATGCGCCCGCATTTCCATTTCGGCGCGATCCGGATTGTGGGCGGCGATCGCTTCGACAATGGACGCATGCTGCTCTTTCAGCGCATTCGACATCATCTCGTTGAGAGCCAGAAAGCGGACGCGGTCGAGTTGCGCCTTCTGCATCTCGATAACACTCCAGGCAAAAGGCAGGTCCGCGCCCTGCGCCAGCGTCTTGTGAAAAAGATCATCCAGCTCCATGAACCTGGAGGGTATGCGCGCCTCCTCGGCGGACTGGTCTTCCAGCTGGCGGTATAGTTCGTCGATCTGGCGTTTCGCCATCAGCCGCGCCGCCGCGCGCGCGATATCAGCCTCCAGCGCCTCCCGGATCGCCTGTATCTGGACGACTTTCGAAATCGAAATCTGCGGAACGCTGCTGCCGCTTTTCGGACGGATATCGAGCATGCCCTGGTCCGCCAGCCTGATAAAGGTTTCGCGCACCGGCTGACGGGAAACCTTGAGAGCCTCGGCAACGCCGGCTTCCGAGACCCGGCGGCCCGGCACAAGATAGTTGCGAATGATGGCGTTGCGCAGCTTTCGATGCACCTGCGGAACGATGGGCTGGGTGAAATCCACAGGCCCCAGAAAATCAAGATTCGTTTCCGTCATGTCTTCCGCCATCCCCTAACATTACCATTCCGATGCCGACGGGCAACCATACCACCACGCGACTCGCATTTACCATACTAAATAAGCCAATTCTGGGGATTTTAGTCGTTACACAGGTCAAAACCGTTGGTTTTTGACGTTGGCGGCCTCTGCCTGAAAACGGACACTCACCCTCCTCACAATCGAAATTGAATATAAAATCAAAACATTTTAGACTTTAAAATATAAATATCATTACAACAAATTTAAATATCAATTTAAAAAATTATAATATTCAACACACTAGCGCATAATAACAAATTATGTACCTGAATTTCACAAAGCATACTCCGATGTGGCGATCAAGAAGGAGAAAATGACGAAATCTCCGCGCATAAACATACGATTCCGGAACTCCAAGACGGGTGAGCGTGATCGTTGACATGGGAAAATTGTATGGTAGTTTTTCTCCATCACTTGACCTTGTCAGTCAGTCATAATCTTCGGGAGGTTAGATAATGAATTGCCACAAACGGCGCCTTACGGCGTTCGCAGCCACTGTTGCGACCCTTGCCCTTGCAACAGGCGCAAGCGCGCAGGAAATCACCGTTCAGGCGCTGGACCATTTTCTCGAGCCGGTCATCGAGGCATTCGAAGCGGAAAACCCGGGAACGACCATCAATCTCGAGGTTGTCAGCTATCAGTCCGTCGCCGAAAGCCTGCCGGTACAGCTCGCGTCGGGCGGCGGCCCCGACATCTCCGTTGTGACCGATTTTGGTGGCATGTCCGAGTATTACCTGGATCTGACGCCCTACGTCGATCAGGACTATTTCGAGCAACAGTTTGGTATGGTACTTGACTGGATGCGCGGCGAGGGTTCCGATCCGAACGCCATTTACGGCCTGCCGGATTCGATCACGGTGACCGGCGGTTTCGTGAACAAGACATTGTTCGAACAGGCCGGCGTCGCGCTTCCGGGTGCCGATGCGACCTGGGCAGACTGGGGTGCGGCGGCGCACGAAGTCGCTGAAGCAACCTATACCGATTTCCCCGTCGAGATGGATCGCTCCGGGCATCGTTTCGCCGCCATGGCGATTTCCTACGGCGCAGAGCTTGTCGACGAGGAGGGCATGCCGGTTATCGACGAGGGGCTGCGCAACGCGATCGAGCAATTCGTCGAGTGGCACCGTGACGGCACCATGCCGATGGACCTGTGGGGTGCCGTCGGCGGCGCGACCATGCGCGACAATTTCACCGATTTCGTCAACGCCACGACGGTTCTTTACTATGGCGGCTCCTGGCAGCTGCGACGCCTTGATGAGGAAGTCGGCGATTTCTTCGACTGGGAAGTTATCAACGCGCCATGCGGCGTTGCTGCCTGCTCGGCCATGCCCGGCGGCGGCGCTCTCGCCGGCTTCAAACATACGGACGAGCCGGAACTGGTCGGCAAGTTCCTCAATTTCGCGGCACGGGACGAGAACCTGCGTACGATGATCGCGGCAGCCGTCAACATTCCCACCGCGCAGTCGATGGTTGAATCCGGCATTGAATATCCGGGCGTCTCCGAGAAGGTCCAGAACGGGCTTTCGACCTTCATCAACCAGATCCCGAAGATGTCGCCGACCGCCTATCGTTTCCAGGGCTGGACCTTCGAGCGGGCGATGATGAATTCGATGACGACGCGCATCAGCCAGGTTCTGAACAACGAAATGGATATCGACACCGCGCTGGAGCGCATTGATCAGGACGTCCGGCTGGCGATCTCGGCGGCGCAAAACTGATCGGTCCCCGCCAAGGTCAATACTGAAACGGCGTGACGGATGCTGTCCGTCATGCTCAGTCAGCGCCAATCTCTAAAGGTGATATTGTGGCAAGTGGTACGATTTCGGCCGTGCTGGGAACAGTGGCGTCATTGCCTGCCCGGGCCGTCGACCCTCTCTGGAAATGGCTTCAGAAGGTCATCGGCGTCAAAAGGCTGCCCTGGGTGTTTCTGACGCCGAACATGGCAAGTGTTCTGTTCTTCTCGCTGCTGCCGGTCTTCATCAATATTTATTATTCGGTTACCGGCAGTGACAATCTGTTCCTGAGCGAGCGGCATTTTGTCGGCGGTGCGAACTACGCAACGCTGCTGGACTGCCAGAACTATCTCGATCCCTCGAGCTGCTCGCGTGACCTGTTCTGGCGCGCGCTTGGCAACCTGCTCATGTTTGTGCCGCTACAGGTCGTCTTCATGATGGGCGTGGCGCTGATCACCGCCGTGGCGCTGAATGGCAAAATCAGGGCACGCGGCTTCTTCAGGGGCGTGTTCTTCTTCCCGGTCATGCTCTCTCCCGTCGTCGTGGCGCTGACCTGGCAGTGGATCCTGCAGAGAAACGGCATTCTGAACGGGGTTCTGGGGCTGTTCGGATTTGATCGCTTCTCATGGCTGGCGGATTCAAACTGGGCGTTTTTCTGGGCAATCTTCGTGACCGTCTGGGCGCATTCGGGCTTCTTCATGATTATTCTCCTGGCCGGCCTGCAGTCGATACCGCAGGATGTTTATGAAGCCGCAAAAATGGACAGGGCCTCGCCGTGGCGGGTTTTCACACGCATCACAGTGCCGATGCTCAAGCCGGTTCTGCTGGTGGTCTTCATTCTCGCGGTTATCCGTTCGGTCCAGACCTTTGATGAAATCTACGTGCTGACAGGGGGCGGCCCCGGTTCTGCGACCATGCTTCTGGTTCAGTATATTTATGAAACGGGCTTTGCCGCGCAGCCACGCAATTACGGCCTTGCCGCAGCCGCCTCGCTGCTTCTCGGCGCTGCTCTCCTCGTCTTCACACTCGTGCAGATGAAGCTGTCGGGAGACAGGAAATGATCATGAACGCTTCTTCCCAAAACCGTCGCGGTATCATTCCGTTCCTGACCCGCAAGCAGGGGGGCATCAAGGCGACCTGGGGCGACTATGTCACCTATGGTTACCTGCTGCTCGGTGTCGTGGTCATGCTCCTGCCCGTGCTCTGGGTGCTGATCTCGTCCTTCAAGGCGCCTGCCAACCTTTCCGAATATCCGCCGACGCTGCTGCCGCAGACGGTTCAGACCATCGAGGTTGATGGATATGACGAGCCGCTGCCGCTCTTCAATGTGACGCAGGAGGATGGTTCGGTCACGCCGATGGCGCAGCTGAGGCGCATCGGTATCCGTGCGCAGATGGTTGACCCGGCAAATCCGGAAGCAGGCCGGGTGACCGTGGACGTCAATGACGCCACGCCGGTCAGGCAGTTTCATCTTGCCTTCGAGAATTACAGCGAACTGCTCGAAACTTCCGGCGGCAATATCTGGCTGAATATCTACAACTCCGCCTTTATCACGGTCGTGGCGACGATCATTACCCTGATCATGAACTCCATGGCGGCGTTTGCGCTTTCGAAATACAAGTTCACCGGCTCGACGGTCGCGCTGGTGGCCATCATCGCGACCTTGATGGTGCCGCCGACCGTGATCCTTGTGCCGACCTATCTGATCGTGTCGGAGCTCGGACTGGTCAACAATCTCTGGGGCGTCATTCTGCCGACGGTGGCAACGCCGACGGGCGTGTTCCTGCTGCGCCAGTACATGCTGACCATTCCCGACGAGCTTCTGGAAGCGGCCCGCATGGACCATGCTTCGGAATGGCAGATTTACTGGCGGATCGTGTTGCCGCTCGCAACGCCGGCTCTGGCTGTTGTGGCTGTGTTCTCCGTGATGAGCCGCTGGAACGACTTCCTGCTGCCCCTGATCGTTCTCAACCGTCCTGAAGTTCACACATTGCAGCTCGCCCTTGCCGGCTTCCAGACCGAAAACGGCATTGTCTGGCATCTGCTGCTTGCAATGACGACGCTCACGGCACTTCCGCTGGCCTGTGCCTTCCTGTTCCTGCAGCGTTACATCACCGCCGGCATCGCTTCGTCGGGCGTCAAATAAGAAGGTTACCTCCCATGGCTAATCTCAAACTCAGAAACCTCAACAAGACCTTCGGTTCCGTCGAGGTTATTCCCAATGTCAATCTCGATATCGAAGACGGCGAGTTCGTTGTTTTCGTCGGTCCGTCGGGGTGCGGCAAGTCCACCCTGCTGCGCATGATCGCCGGTCTGGAAACGGCGACCACCGGCGACATTCTGATCGACGAAAAAAGCGTGGTGCGCACGCCGGCGGCCGATCGTGGCGTGTCGATGGTGTTCCAGTCCTATGCGCTCTATCCGCATATGACGGTCCGCCAGAACCTCAGCTTCGGGCTTGAAAACATCGGCATGGCAAAAGCCGAAATTGAAAAGCGCATTCAGGCGGCCTCCGTATTGCTGCAGATCGACGAATTGCTGAACCGCCGTCCGACACAGCTTTCCGGCGGCCAGCGGCAGCGCGTGGCCATCGGCCGCTCGATCGTGCGCGAGCCAAAGATCTTTCTGTTCGACGAGCCGCTTTCGAACCTCGATGCCGAGCTGCGCGTGGTCATGCGGTTCGAGATCAACGCCCTGCATGAGCGTCTCGGCAACACGATGATCTACGTGACCCACGACCAGATCGAAGCCATGACCATGGCAGACAAGATCGTGGTGCTGCGCAAGGGCAATATCGAGCAGGTCGGTGCCCCGCTGGAGCTTTACAACCACCCCGACAACAAGTTCGTCGCCGGTTTCATAGGCTCGCCCCGGATGAACTTTCTGGAGGGCCAGATCGCCCTGAAGGGCGACAGCGAACTGGTCTTCGCATCCGAAAAGCTCGGAAAGATTTCACTGGCAAGCAAGGGATTACCGGTGCAGGATGGCCAGTCCGTCAGTCTCGGTATTCGCCCGGAGGATCTTGAAGTCGTCGATGACAACAGCGAGGGCTGGCAGTTTTCCGTTTCCGTCGCGGAACAGCATGGCCGCGATACCTATCTGCACGGCACCCTCGCCGATGGCACGGAAATCCTGCTGCACAAGCCCGGTCAGTTCAAGACGCAACGTGGCGATGTGCTTGTCGTGCGGCCCAAGGCGCACGCCTGGCATCTCTTCGATACCAACGAACAGGCCATCCGATGACCCGTGACGCCCAACCGCAAGGCCGTGTTTCCATGACCGAAAACATGATCACCAACCCCATTTTGCCGGGTTTCAACCCCGATCCGTCCATCTGCCGGGTCGGCGAAGACTACTACATCGCCACGTCGACCTTCGAATGGTATCCCGGCGTGCAGATCCACCATTCCCGCGATCTGGCAAACTGGACGCTGGTCAGCCGCCCCCTGGCCCGCGCCGATTTGCTCGATATGCGCGGCAATCCCGACAGCTGCGGCATCTGGGCGCCGTGCCTGACCTATGCGGATGGTCTGTTCTGGCTGGTCTACACGGATGTCAAACGGCTTTCCGGCAGCTTCAAGGATGCGCCGAACTATGTGACAACCGCGCCGTCCATTACCGGCCCGTGGTCCGAACGCGTCTATCTGAATTCCAGCGGCTTCGACCCTTCCCTGTTTCATGCTCCCGACGGCAGGAAATATCTGGTCAACATGCTCTGGGATCATCGTCAGACCGGCCATGGCGATCAGTTTGCCGGGATTGTCCTGCAGGAATACAGCGTCGCCGAAAAAAGGCTGACCGGTCCCGTTCACAACATCTTCAAGGGAACTGACCGCAAGCTGACCGAGGCGCCGCATCTCTATTTCCGGGATGGCTGGTACTATCTGATGACGGCCGAGGGCGGCACGGGCTATGACCATGCCGTCACCCTGGCGCGCTCCCCCGATCTGCTTGGCCCCTATGAGGTTCACCCGCAAAAGCATGTTCTGACGACGGCCTTTGCGCCGGACGCGCCTTTGCAGCGTTGCGGCCATGCCGATATCGTCGACACACCCGCCGGCGAAACCTACATGGTGCATCTGTGTTCCCGGCCGATCACGGTTACCGGTTCTGCGGGCCAATCCGAGATCCGCCGCGACCTGCCGGGATCGAACGTGCTGCAACGCCGCTCGCCGCTTGGCCGCGAAACGGCGATCCAGAAAGTGGAGTGGCGGGACGATGGCTGGCTTTATCTCGCCGAAGGCGGCCAGCATCCGACATCGCTTCATACGCCACGGCCGGCGGGCATTGTTGCCGCCGCGGCAGAAGAGACGACCGTGCGGACCAGCTTTGCGCCCGGTCCATTACCCTCTGCTTTTCAGTGGCTTCGCAGTCCCGAGCCGGACCGGCTGTTTTCGCTCGATGCCAGTCCGGGGCAGTTGCGCATATACGGCCGGCAGTCGCCCGGAAACATGTTCGAGCAGGCGCTTCTTGCACGGCGGCAAACAGCACATCGCTACCGCGCTGCCACGCGTATGCATTATGAACCACGGGACTTCCAGAGCTTCGCAGGGCTGATCTGCTGGTACAATCAGTGCCAGTATCATTTCCTCAGCGTGACCCGGGAAGACGACGGAAGCCGTGCGCTTCGGATCATGTCGACACTCGGCGATTTCCCGTTCGGCAAGGCGGTCTTTTCCGGCGAACCGGAAAAACTGCCGGACGGTCCGGTGGAGCTCCGCGCAGAAGTCGATGAAGCAGCACTACAGTTCAGCTGGCGGGTCTCCGACGGCGCCTGGCAGACAATCGGCCCGGTTCTGGATGCGACGATCCTGTCTGACGAAGCCGGTGTCGGCGAGGGCAACAACTTTACCGGCGCCTTTGTCGGCATGGCAGCCTACGACATCGGCGGACAGGGGCACGCCGCCGATTTCGACTGGTTCGACTACGAAACGCTCGGATAGGCGGCGTTTCCGCACCGCGCTTTTTTGAACACAGCAAACCCGCCTGACTTCGGTGCACAGCGCCGGGGACAGGACGGCCTTGCTCCCTGAAACAGGGCTGACGCCGAAAGCGGCCGATATTCCGCCCGCGTCATCCGGTTCCAACGGTACAAACTGATGAACACCTTGCTATCGCGCCTGCTCAAACTGGAAGCTGACAGAAACAACCAGCACTGCGCCGCAGCAGCTGTCGATGAAGACGGCTATGATCTCTGGCTTCGCTATCTGCCGCTTGCGCAAACCCGTCTGAAAGACGTGGAGGACTGTGTCCGCGCTTTCGTGTTCGGCGCCGAAAACCCGACGCTGACCGTTGCCCGTGACGAACTGGAGCGGGCGTTTTTCGCAATGCTGGTCAAATGTGTCCCGGTTCGCGAGGGCGGCGGGATCAGCGACGGTGCAGTCCTTGTCGGAACGCCCGACAGCCTGCCTGTGATCGCGGACCTCGACCTCTCATTGCCGGAACTCGGCAAGGAAGGCTATCGCGTTCGCAGCCTGATCCATGAGGGCAAGCGCGTTACCGCTATTGCCGCCAACACCGATATTGGCGTGCTTTATGGCTGTTTCGCGTTTCTGCGTCATATCCAGACGGGGGGTGATCCGGCGCGGATCGATATCAGTTCCGCCCCCAAGGTCGAGCTGAGACTGCTCAATCACTGGGACAATCTCGATGGCTCTGTCGAACGCGGTTATGCCGGGTTTTCAATCTGGGACTGGTGGACGCTGCCCGATTACGTCAACCGGCGCTATATTGACTATGCACGCGCCAATGCGTCCATCGGCATCAACGGCACGGTGTTGAACAATGTGAATGCCGCCCCGGAAATTCTGACGGAGGCCTATCTGGCAAAAGCCGCCAGGCTGGCGGATATTTTCCGCCCGTATGGCCTGAAGGTTTTCCTCTCGGTGAATTTCGCATCCCCTTCGGCGTTGGGCGAAACGGCCACATCGGACCCTGCCGATCCGGCGGTGCAGGCGTGGTGGAAGGACAAGGCAAGCGAGGTCTATCGCTGGATCCCGGATTTCGGCGGCTTTCTGGTCAAGGCCAATTCCGAAGGCCAGCCGGGGCCCGGAGACTATGACCGCAGCCATGCCGACGGCGCCAATATGCTTGCCGACGCGCTTGCGCCCCATGGCGGCATCCTGATCTGGCGCGCCTTCGTCTACGCGTCCGATGCCGGAACCGACCGGGCGACGGAAGCGCTCAATGAATTCAAGCCACTCGACGGGACATTCCGGAACAACGTTCTCCTGCAGGTCAAAAACGGTCCGATCGATTTCCAGCCGCGCGAGCCGTTTTCGCCGATCTTCGGCCAGATCACAAAAACGCCGCTGGTCATGGAGTTCCAGATCACCAAGGAATATCTCGGCCAGGCAACCCATCTGGCCTATCTCGGCCCCGTCTTCGAAGAGGTGCTGAAATTCGATACCCATGCGCGCGGGCCGGGTTCGACCGTCAGCGAAATCGTCAAGGGCAAAACCTTCCCCCACCCGGTCACCGGGATCGCAGCGGTGGCCAATATCGGCACAGACCGGGACTGGACCGGCGGCACGTTCAATCAGGCAAACTGGTATGTGTTCGGGCGTATGGCGTGGGACCCGGATGAAACGGCTGCTGCCATTGCCGAAGACTGGGTGAAAATGACCTTCACCTGTGAGCCCGGCTTTGTCAGCACTGTTGTCGAGATGATGATGCGTTCACCGGAAACCCTGGTCAACTACATGATGCCTTTCGGCCTGCATCATCAGGTGGCGACCGGCCATCATTATGGTCCCGGCCCCTGGGTCAGCGAGCTGGACCGACCGGAATGGAACCCGACCTATTATAACCGCGCCGACAAGGACGGTATCGGCTTTAATCGCCTTGCCGACGGCAGCAACGCAATCGCGCAGTATAGCCCCGAAGTTCAGGCGCTGTTTGCCGATCCCCATGCCCTTGACGAGCGCTACCTGCTCTGGTTCCACCACGTTTCCTGGGATTTTCCGCTTTCCTCGGGCAAAACGCTGTGGCAGGGACTTGCCGAGCGTTATGACGCAGGCGTTGCGGAAACAGCGCGCATGATCGACATCTGGGACCAACAGCGCGCCCATGTCGATGGCCAGCGTTTTGCCCAGATCCGCACATTCCTTGAGATCCAGCATCGCGAAGCGCAATGGTGGCGCGACGCCTGCCTGGCCTATTTCAGTGCCGTTGCACAACGTCCGCTGCCGGAAGGCCACAAGCAGCCCGCACACGCGCTTGCCCATTATCGCGAAATCCATCACTGCCACGCGCCGGGAAATCCGGCATAGCTTCTAACCCCGGCAATCGACGGCCCGGGAGCGCCCTATTTTCGCAGCGCTCCCGGCGCCCCGACCGATCCACGTCTGCCGCCGCTCATATCCATGCGAACCTTGTCAAGTTCCTCGGCATAGCGGACAGACAGTCGAAGCCTGACTGTCCGGCATGTGCCGCTCGGCCCTGCTGAAAGACGTTGCGGTACGCCTCCACGACCGCGCCTCCGTGTTCTAAAACTGCGGCAATCTGCCCACACTGATTAGTAAAAATTTACTAATCCGGACACAACTGCCATAAGACTCTGGTAAAGACGTCTGTGGTTGCGTCAGTTAGGGGAGAGCAGTACCGGGAGTGAGTGCTGTTCCGTCGATCAAGCAGCCAGCCAGCGCCTGGGATCGGGACAGGCTGTTGCCGGCAAGGCGAGGTGAAGGCCGAGGAGGATAGGACGTGGTAACGATACGCGAAATTGCCAGAGCGGTAGGCGTTTCATCCGGCACGGTTTCGCGGGTGCTGAATTATGACCCTTCGCTTTCGATTTCGGAGCCGAAGCGAAAAGCGATCATTGAAACCGCCGAGGCGCTCAATTACGAAACGCCGCGCAACCGGAACCGACACAGGCTCGGATCGCTGCGTTCGGCTACCCGGATGCCCGCCCTGCCCCAACTGGCGACGGTGCATTTTCTGGAAGCCGATGAGGAACTGATCGACCCCTATTATATCGGCGTCCGGCTTGGGATCGAGCGGCGTTGCCGCCTGTTCGATACGGAAATCGTCAAGGTGTTTCATGCCGATCTGGCCGCCAGTGCCGCCCTTCTGGAGAGCATGGCGGGCGTGATCGTGATCGGCAAGCATCGCTCTGCTGATATCGAATTCATTGCAAGCCACAGCGCCCATACGGTCTTCGCCGACTTTGTGCCCAAGCGTGAAGACTTTGACTGCGTTTTCAGCGATCTGGGTGCAGCAACACGGACGATCCTGGACGGTCTGAAGCAGGCGGGATACCAGCGCATCGCGTTCATCGGCGCCCATGACCGGATCGATGAACCGAGCCAGCCCTACAGCGAAATACGCTGCCGCACCTATGTCGACTGGCAAAAGGCCAATGGCACGTTCGACCCTGCGCTGATTGCGCTCAACGATGATTGCAACAACGGTCAGAACCTGAAGCTTGAAGTGGGTTACGAACAGGCCAGAGCGCTGCTTTCACACGACATCAGACCGGATGTCATCCTGACGGCCAATGACAATATTGCCATCGGCACGGCGCGCGCAGCGCTGGAAGCAGGACTGTCGATACCGGACGATATTGCGATCGCCTCCTATAACGACATTCCGGTCGCCCAGTTTCTGAACCCCGCATTGTCGACCATGAAAATTCCGGGTGAAGCCATCGGCGAGACCGCCGTCGATCTTCTGATCGAACGGATCAACGGACGGGAAGACTACGCCAAGCGGGTCACGATACCGACGACCATGATCTGGCGTGACAGTTGTCGACATCCGAAGACATGCTGACGGACGCTGTCTAAAAATTTACTAAAAATTTTCTTGCTTACGCTTCCGTTTTATCGTTACCTTCAAAAAAGCGGCATGGAGAGAGCCGCCTGGAGCAATAATCCGATTGGGAGGAAACCATGGATAAGCATTCCGTGCTGAACCGGGTGAAGGCCGTTGCCTTGTCCGGCGCCTGCGTCATGACCGCGACCACCGCCTTTGCCGGCGAAATCACCGTCTGGTGCTGGGACCCGAATTTCAACGTCGCGATCATGGAAGAGGCCGGTGCGCTTTACACCGCCGAACATCCCGATACGACGTTCAACGTTGTCGATTTCGCCAAGCTCGACGTCGAGCAGAAGCTGCAGACCGCACTTGCCTCCGGCACCACACAGGCGCTGCCGGACATTGTCCTGATCGAGGACTACGGCGCGCAGAAATACCTCCAGTCCTTCCCCGGCGCCTTTGCGCCGATGGACGACGTTGTCGATTATTCCGCCTTTGCGCCCTACAAGGTCAAGCTGATGACGCTTGACGGCAAGGTCTACGGCATGCCGTTCGACAGTGGCGTGACCGGCCTGTATTACCGCCGCGACTATCTGGATGAAGCCGGTTTCAGCCCGGAAGACATGCAGGACATCACCTGGGACCGTTTCATCGAGATCGGCAAGCAGGTCGAGGAAAAGACCGGCCACAAGATGACCACGCTCGACCTCAATGATGGCGGCATGACCCGTATCATGATGCAGTCGGCCGGCGAATGGTATTTCAACGAAGACGGCAGCCTCAATATCGAGGACAATGCAGCGCTCAAGCAGGCGCTTCAGACACAGGCCGATATCGCCAATGCCGGACTGATCTATCCGGCGACCGGATGGTCTGATTATGTCAATGCCTTCACCTCCGGCAATGTCGCCTCGGTGATCACCGGCGTGTGGATCACCGGCACGATCAAGGCGCAGGAAGATCAGGCAGGCAAATGGGGCGTTGCGCCGATCCCGTCACTTGAAGGCGTTGACGGCGCCACCCATGCCTCCAATCTCGGTGGTTCCAGCTGGTACGTCCTGTCGTCGTCGGATGTGAAGGACGAGGCCATCGACTTCCTGAACGAAGTTTATGCCAAGGATGTCGATTTCTATCAGAAGATCCTGACCGAGCGCGGTGCGGTCGGTTCGCTCCTGGCGGCGCGCGAAGGTGCGGCCTATCAGGAGGCCGACCCCTTCTTCAACGACGAGAAGGTCTGGCAGAAATTCTCTGACTGGCTGAACCAGATCCCGCCGGTCGAATACGGCATCTTCACCAATGAGCTGGATACAGCGGTGACGACCAACCTTCAGTCGCTGGTGGACGGAAAGCCGGTCGACGAGGTGCTGCAGGCCATTCAGCAGCAGGCCGAATTCCAGATTCAGTAACAATACTGCAGGCGGTGGAGAAGGCTCAGACCTCCCTCCGCCGTCCCCGATGTGCAATGACAGCGGCCCGGCCGCTGTCATGATCTTCCGGCGTAGCCACATGTGCTGCGCCCTGGCGGGATTTCACCATGGCAAAAGCAAGACCCGGCAATCTGAAGCGTTTCTACGATGTTAACGGCTGGCTGTTTGTCGGCCCGGCGCTCATCCTGATTGCCACCTTCATGTTCTACCCGATCATCCGGTCACTGATCCTGTCGTTTTATTCCGGTCGCGGCATGATGATGAAGTTTGCCGGCTTCCGGAATATCGACCGGCTCTGGCACGATCCGGTTTTCTGGCAGGCGCTGACCAACACGATGACCTTCCTCATCGTGCAGGTGCCGATCATGATCATGCTGGCGCTGATCCTCGCCAATGCCCTGAACAATCCGCGCCTGAAATTTCGCGGCCTGTTCCGCACGGCGATCTTCCTGCCCTGCGTTTCATCGCTTGTTGCCTATGCCATCCTGTTCAAGAGCATGTTCGCCGTCGACGGTATCGTGAACCGGACGCTGACCATGATCGGCATCACCGACGGACCGATCCACTGGTTCACGGATCCGTTCTGGGCAAAGGTGCTGATCATCCTCGCCATCACCTGGCGCTGGACCGGCTACAATATGATCTTTTACCTCGCCGCCTTGCAGAACGTCGACAAGTCGATCTACGAGGCCGCCCGCATTGACGGTGTTCCGGCATTCCGGCGATTTCTGCATATCACCATTCCGATGCTGAAACCGGTGATCCTGTTCACCACGATCACGTCGACCATCGGCACGCTGCAGCTTTTCGATGAAGTCTATAACCTGACCGAGGGCAAGGGCGGCCCGGCGAATGCAACGCTGACGCTTTCGCTTTACATCTACAATCTGACCTTCCGCTTCATGCCGAACTTCGGCTATGCGGCAACGGTTTCCTACGTCATCGTGCTGATTGTCGCCGTTCTGTCCTTCCTGCAGTTCTATGCCGCGAGGGAACGCAAATGACCCTGCGCCTTATCAAACGCTACACCGCCGCAACCCTCGTCTATGCGGCACTCGGTCTGGCCGCCTTCATCTCTGTGTTTCCGTTCATCTGGATGGTGATCGGGGCAACCAATACGACGGCAGACATCGTGACCGGCAAGGTGTCTTTCGGCGCCGCCCTTCTCGATAATATCAGCACCTTCGTCACGCAGGTGGACGTGCCGCTGATCATGTGGAACTCGGTCAAGATTGCCGTAGCCGGCACACTTCTGACCCTGTTCGTGTCCTCGCTGGCAGGCTATGGCTTCGAGATATTCCGCTCGAAAATGCGCGAGCGCATCTATGCGGCTGTCCTGCTGACGCTGATGGTGCCGTTTGCGGCGATCATGATCCCGCTGTTCATGCTGATGGGCAAGGCAGGGCTGATCGACACCCACCTTGCCGTTATTCTGCCGACCATCGCCTGGGCGTTCGTGATCTTTTATTTCCGGCAGGCATCGAAAGCCTTTCCATCGGAGCTGAGAGACGCGGCCAAGGTCGACGGCCTGAAGGAATGGCAGATTTTCCTGTTCATCTATGTTCCGGTGATGCGCTCGACCTATGCGGCAGCCTTCGTCATCGTCTTCATGCTCAACTGGAACAATTACCTGTGGCCGCTGATCATTCTGCAGTCGAACGAGACCAAGACGATCACGCTCGTGGTGTCGTCGCTCGCCTCCGCCTATTATCCGGATTACGGCACGGTGATGATCGGCACCATTCTTGCCACGCTTCCCACACTTTTCATTTTCTTCGCCATGCAGCGCCAGTTCGTCCAGGGCATGCTTGGCTCGGTCAAATAGGATGACGACAATGCGCCAGATCGAAAATTTCAATGCAGGCTGGACTTTCCGTGAGGGCTTCGATGCCAGCGCGCTTCAGGCCATGCAGACCGGTGAAACCGTGCGTTTGCCGCATACGGCAGTCGAACTGCCCTATAACTATTTCGATGAGCGTCGTTATCAGAAGGCGTTCACCTATCAGAAGGTGCTTGCCTGGCAGCCGGCATTTGAGGGCAAGCGGGTTTCGCTGGTCTTCGATGCCGCGATGGCCGATGCAAAAGTCTATCTGAACGGTGAGCAGGTCGCCCATCACAGGGATGGCTATACGCCATTCGAGATCGATGTGACCGCGCATCTGCGCCGCGGCGACAACCTGCTGACCGTACACATTGACGGTTCTGAAAATCCTGAAATTCCGCCCTTCGGCGGGCAGATCGACTATCTCTGCTATGCAGGCCTTTACCGCGACGTCTGGCTGAAAGTCACCGCGCCGGTCGCGATCGGCAACGTCAAGGTCGAGACGCCGGATGTGCTTTCGGAGAAAAAATCCGTATCGGCGCGGGTGTTTCTGATCGGCGATATGGCGAAGGCGCAAAACGGCGTGCTGCATGCAAAGCTGACCGATGCCGAGGGCGATGTGCTTGCCGTGGCGAAAGTCCCAGTCACCGGCCCAGAAGCACTGATCGAGTTGCAGGACCTGGAGGGCATCAGGCTCTGGGATATCGACGATCCGGCGCTCTACACGCTTGCGCTGACGCTGGAAACGGAGACGGGCACGGACACATGCGAGACCCGCTTCGGCTTCCGCACGGTTTCATTTGAGACCGATGGTTTTCGCCTCAACGGCCGGCCACTCAAGCTGCGCGGCCTCAACCGCCATCAGAGCTGGCCGCATCTTGGCTATGCCATGGGCAGGCGCGGCCAGGAAAAAGACGCCGATATTCTGAAACACGAGCTTGCCTGCAACATCGTGCGCACCTCGCACTATCCGCAGTCGAGCTATTTCCTCAATCGCTGCGATGAAATCGGGCTGCTTGTTTTCGAGGAAATTCCCGGCTGGCAGCATATGGGCCCGGATATCTGGAAGCAGGAATCGATCGAGAATGTCCGGCGGATGATCACCCGCGACTGGAACCATCCCTCGATCATCATCTGGGGCGTGCGGATCAACGAATCTGCCGATGACCATGATTTCTACACCGAGACCAACCGGCTGGCGCATGAACTCGACGCGACGCGCCCGACCGGCGGCGTGCGCTGTATCGAAGACAGTGAGCTGCTGGAAGACGTCTACACCATGAATGATTTCATTCTCGGTGATGAAGAACAGCCCGGCCGCAATGCCGGACGCGAATTCCGCCGCGAACAGAAGCGCGTCACCGGGCTTTCGCACGATGTGCCATACATGATCACCGAATATTGCGGCCATATGTATCCGACGAAACGGTTCGATCAGGAGCAGCGGCAGGCCGAACATGTGACCCGGCATCTGCAGATGCTCAACGCCATTGCCGGCGATCCGGCGATTGCCGGCGGAACCGGCTGGTGCATGTTCGACTACAACACGCATGAGGATTTCGGCTCGGGCGACCGCATCTGCTACCACGGCGTGATGGACATGTACCGGGAACCCAAATTCGCGGCCTATGCCTATGCCTCGCAAGGCGACCCGAAAAACGGGGTCGTCATGCAGCCGGTCACCTTCTGGGCGCGCGGCGAGCGCAATATCGGCGGCGTGCTGCCGCTGATCATCCTGACGAACTGCGACTATGTGGAACTGAGCTTTGGCGATGACGCGCCGAAACGGATCGAGCCGGACAGCGCCACATATCCGCATCTGGCCCATCCGCCGGTGGTTGTCGATCTGCGCTCGGTCTCGCAGGAGGAGTTCGGCGAATGGGGCCGCATCTGGCGTGACGGAACCGTGACCGGCTACCTCGATGGCAAAGCCGTTACCACCATGAAGCTGCCTGCCGGGCCTGTTCCGACGACGCTGGAAATCGATCCTGATGCGACAAGGCTCTACGCGGGCGAGAAGGACTGCGTTCGCGTGATCCTGCGGGTCCGCGACCAGGGCGGCAACATTCTGCCCTTCTTCGATGAGCCGGTGCATCTCTTTCTTGACGGACCGGGACGGATCGTCGGACCGGATTGCCTGAGCTTCAGGGGCGGCACGGCCGGTCTTTATATCGAGGCCGGGGACGAGACCGCAGACCTGACGCTTCGGGTTCGCGCCCATGGTTTTGATGACCAGAGCGTTACATTTTCTGTTGAGGGAGCACGGATCGATGGCTGATGTTTCGCTTTCCGGCATTCGCAAGACGTTCGGTAATATCGAGGTCATCAAGGGTGTGGATCTGAATGTCGCATCCGGCGAATTCGTCGTCTTTGTCGGCCCGTCCGGCTGCGGAAAATCGACGCTCCTGCGCATGATTGCAGGGCTTGAAGATGTTTCCGCCGGCAAGCTTGCCATCGGCGGTACAGACATGACCGACGAGGACCCGGCCAAGCGCGGCATCGCCATGGTGTTTCAGACCTATGCGCTCTACCCGCATATGACGGTGAAGGAAAACATGGGTTTTGCCCTGCGCTTTGCCGGCATGGACAAGCGCGAAATCGAAAGCCGCGTCGACGAGGCGGCGCGGATGCTCGAGCTTGAAGCGCTGCTGGACCGCAAGCCCAAGGCGCTTTCCGGCGGTCAGCGTCAGCGCGTCGCCATCGGCCGCGCGATCGTGCGCCACCCGGATGTGTTCCTGTTCGACGAACCGCTTTCAAACCTCGATGCGGAACTGAGGGTGCACATGCGCGCCGAGCTTTCGGCCCTGCATGACCGGCTGAAAACGACGATGATCTATGTGACCCACGATCAGGTCGAGGCGATGACGCTGGCAGACCGGATTGTGGTGCTGCGGCAGGGAAAGGTCGAGCAGATCGGAACGCCGCTCGAACTCTACAATGAACCGGCGAATACATTCGTGGCCGGTTTCATCGGCTCGCCGTCAATGAATTTTCTGCCCGCCACCGTCATTGCCGGTGATGATGGCGCTCCGGCACTCAACCTGCTCGGCGAGACGCTGCCGGGCATTGCCTTGCCCGCCTCCGTCAGCGCCGGAACCAAGGTCACGGTCGGCGTTCGCCCGCAAAACATCCGTCTGGCGGAAACAGACGCAGCAAGCATTGAAATCACCATCAAACTGGTTGAGGCACTCGGCGCGGAAACCGTTGTCTATGCCACAGCCAGACACGGTGAAGACATACTGGCAGTGCTGTCCGGCCAGCACATGCTGAAGTCCGGAACGACCATTCAGGTGACCTTCGACCGAAACGACATTCATCTGTTCGACGAGGCCGGAAACCGGCTGGCGGGGTGATGATATTTCGCAAAAGGCCCAAAGCCGGCCGGTAGGGCGCTGCAGGGCGAAGAGCGTCCGTTTTTATTGCGTGGGCGGGTGCCAGCCGCGTTCGGCAAGTGGTTTGTCGGGGGCCTCGATGGTGATGAAGCTTGCGAGCTCCGGGCCGAAAGTCGGCAGCGCCATCGGGCAGCGCACGCCGGGCAGCACACGCACGTCGAAGAGTTCCTTGAGGCCTATATCCGTAGTTGGCGGCCACGGCACAGGAAGAACTTTGCTTTCAGTCCGTTTCTGTACCGCCATCGAAATCTGGTAAAGCCGTTCTTAAACCATCTCCAGGAAACGCGCGGTATCGCAACACGCTATGACAAGCGCGCAGACAACTGTCTCGCCACCATAAAGCTCTTCTCAATGCGCATCTGATTAAGCACCAAGAGACTGCCCCCTCAACCCATCCGAAAAAACTGCATTGACAAAAAGGGAACTTTGTAATCTTTTTGTAAAGCGGTTTAGTAAATCGCTTTACAGATTCTGAAAGACAGCCGGAAAAACGGTTGCGTGAGGGCGAATGAGATGGCGAAGGCACCAGGCCTGAAAGATGTGGCGAAGGCTGCGGGGGTTTCCGTGGCGACGATTTCGCGTCTGCTGAATGGCTCACTGGTGCTGCCGGATGAGACCCGTACCCGTATCGAAACCGCCATCCGCGATCTCGGTTACGTGCCGAACCCGCATGCGCGGCGCTTGAGCCGTGGCCGGTCCGACATGATCGGTCTGGTCATTCCCGACATCGCCAACCCGTTCTTTGCCATGCTGGTTGCGGCGATCGAGGAGGAGGCGGACAAGCTTGGCCTTGCCGTCTCGCTCAACGCGACGCTCAACCGGCCGGGGCGCGAGATGAAATATCTCGGCCTGATCGAACACCACCATGTCGACGGGCTGATCTTCGTCACCAACCACCCGGATGACGGCGAACTGGCCGGCCTGATCAACCGCACCGGCAAGGTCGTCATCGTCGATGAAGATGTGCCGGGCGCCATGGTGCCCAAGCTTTTCTGCGACAATCACCAGGGCGGCTATCTTGCCGGCAAGCATCTCGCCGAGTTCGGCCACAAGAAGGTGGTGTTTGTCGGTGGTCCGGACGAGATGATCTCCACCACGCGCCGTTATGCGGGGCTTGAGCAGGGGCTGCGTGAACGGTTCGGCGAAGAGGCTGAAATCAAGCGCTATCGCGGCGAGTACACGGTTTCAGCCGGGCGTCACGCCGCGCGCCGTTTTCTGGACGAGAAGCTGCCGGCCACCGCCATTTTCGCAAGCTCGGACGAAATCGCCATCGGCATGATCGAGGTGCTTTATTCCGAAGGCGTGAGCATTCCCGACCGCGTGTCTGTTGTGGGCTTCGATGATGTCGGCCCGCTTCATCTGTTCACGCCACCCTTGACCGCCGTGCGTCAGCCGGTCCGCGCCATCGGGGCGCGTTCGCTTTCGCTTCTCCTTCAAACCGATTGGCAGCAGTCCGCCCCGCTCGAGAGGCAAGAGCTGCTGCCCGTTGAAATCGTCGTGCGGAGTTCCGTCGCGCCGCCGGCGATCGAAAAAAAGCGACGTTCATAACCAAACCAGAGGATGAACTCATGTTACCCAAATTTTCCCGCAGAACGCTGCTTTCGACGGCTCTCGCTGCCGGCGTGATGGCCGGCGCGCTTTCCACCGCGGCCAATGCCGCCGACAAGACATTCGCACTTGTCCAGATCAACCAGCAGGCCCTGTTCTTCAACGACATCAATCGTGGCGCCGAGGAAAAGGCCGCCGAACTCGGCGTCGAGCTGCAGATCTACAATGCCAACAACGACCCGGCGATGCAGAACAACGCCGTCGAGACCTATATCCAGGAAGGCGTTGACGGCCTTGCTGTCGTCGCCATCGATGTCAACGGCATCATGCCCGCCGTCGAACAGGCCGACGACGCCGGCATTCCGGTTGTCGCCATCGACGCCATCCTGCCGGACGGCCCGCAGAAGGCGCAGATCGGTGTCGACAATGCCAAGGCCGGTGGCGATATCGGCGCTTACTTCCTCGACTACGTCAACGCCAATATGGACGGCACGGCAAAGGTCGGCGTCGTCGGCGCGCTGAACTCCTATATTCAAAACGTGCGTGAGAAGGGCTTTGAAGACAAGATCGCCGGTGTTGACGGCATCGAGGTCGTCGGTGTTGTCGACGGCCAGAATATTCAGGACAACGCCCTGACGGCGGCTGAAAACCTGATCACCGCCAACCCCGACCTCACCGCGATCTACGCAACCGGCGAGCCGGCCCTGATGGGCGCGATTGCCGCTGTCGAAAGTCAGGGCAAGCAGGACGACATCAAGATCTTCGGCTGGGACCTGACGGCGCAGGCCATCAACGCCATCGATGACGGCTTCCTCGTTGCCGTCATCCAGCAGGACCCGTCCCTGATGGGCGCGGCTGCCGTCGAAGCACTCAACGACATTTCCAATGGCGACAGCGTCGAGGCCTCGATCTCGGTTCCAGTCACCATCGTCGACGAAACCAATGTTGAACCATACCGCGCTATCTTTAAATGACATCTGATCTTCACCAGTCCGGTGCTGACGGCGGCGAAGGGGATATTCCCCTTCGCTCGCCCGAAGAGCCCGCAAAAGAACCCGCCGTCTCTCTCCACGGCATCACGAAAACCTTCGGCTCGCATCAGGCCTTGCGCGGCGTCGATCTCGATCTTTATCCCGGTGAATGCCTCGGACTGGTCGGCGACAATGCGGCGGGCAAATCGACGCTGACCAAGATCATCTCGGGCACCTACATTCCCGATGGCGGCACGATCAAGGTCGGCGGCGAGGCGGTCGAGCTGACCGGTCCCGCCGATGCGCGAAACCGCAATATCGAGATGGTGTTCCAGGATCTGAGCCTGTGCGACCATATCGATGTCGTCGGCAATCTGTTTCTGGGTCGTGAAATCTCCAGCGGCCTGTTTCTCGACCGCAAGAAAATGGCCGAGGAAGCAGCCCGCATGCTGGAAGCGCTGGAAATCCGCATTCCCCGGCTTTCCGCCAAGGTGGAAAAGCTCTCCGGCGGTCAGCGGCAGGCGATTGCCATCGCGCGCGCAGCCTCGTTCCAGCCGAAAGTGTTGATCATGGACGAGCCGACATCCGCGCTTGCCGTGGCCGAAGTCGAAGCCGTTCTGCATCTCATCAACCGGGTCAAGGCCAAGGGCGTTTCCGTCGTGCTGATTACTCACCGGCTGCAGGACCTGTTCCGCGTCTGCGACCGCATTGCCGTCATGTATGAAGGCACCAAGGTCGCCGAACGCATGATCGGAGACACCAGCCTTGAAGACCTCGTTCAGCTTATCGTCGGGGGAGAAAAACATTGAGCGCCTACACTGAACGCGCGAAGGGCTCGCCGCTCGCCGATTTCCTCGGCGAGAATGCGCAGGTTCTCTCCATCGCCTTCTTTTTCATCGTCTGCGTCGTGTTCTTTTCGGCCACGACCGATACGTTTCTGACCGCCGGCAATCTGCTCAACGTCGTGCGTCAGGCAGCCCCCATTCTGGTCGTCGCCGTCGCCATGACCTTCGTCATCGTCACCGGTGGCATCGACCTTTCCGCCGGATCAATCATCGCCGTGATCAACGCCGTCGTCGCCATGATCATCGCCGCCGGCATGCCGTGGCCGCTGGCCATCGTCGCGATGCTAGCACTTGGGGGCCTGATCGGCCTGTTTCAGGGCTGGTTCGTTTCCTATCAGGGCATCCCCGCCTTTATCGTCACGCTGGCAGGCCTTTCGATCTTCCGCGGCATCGCGCTTTACCTGACCAAGGGCTATTCAATCCCGATCCGTGGCGTCGATGGTTTCCTGTTCCTCGGCCGCGGTGAACTCTTCGGCATCCCCTTCCCCGCCATTGTTGCCGTGGTTGTCGCCATCCTCGGCTATGTCGTCATCGCCAAGACCCGTTACGGCCGCCAGGTGGTTGCCGTCGGCTCCAATCTGGAAGCCGCCCGCCGTGTCGGCATGCCCGCCAAATTTGTGCTGATGTCGGTTTATGTTCTCTCGGGCCTTGCCTGTGCGCTGGCCGGCCTGCTGATGGCCGCCCGTCTCGGCTCCGGCTCGTCCAATGCTGCTGTCGGTTTCGAGCTTCAGGCGATCGCCGCCGTGGTTCTTGGCGGCACGTCGCTGATGGGCGGACGCGGCACCATTCTGGGCACCGTGCTCGGCACGATGACCATCGCCGTAATCGGCAATGGCCTGATCCTGCTGCACATCTCGCCCTTCTTCACCCAGATCGTTACAGGCGCGATCATTCTGCTGGCGATCTGGCTCAACACCCGCATCTTCGGAACGAATTTCAGTTTCGGGCGCGGCAAGGGAGGCAAGTAATGTCTGCAACCGAGCTTTCCGAAGCCCATACGGGCTCCGGCAAGGTCATGACCGTCAACGGCCCGATCAGCGCCGCCGATCTCGGCGTTACGCTGATGCACGAGCATGTGCTGAACGACTGCACATGCTGGTGGAACCCGCCGAAAACGCCCGAGCGCCAGTACCTGGCCGACAGCTTCATCTGCATGGAGATCCTCAGCGAACTGCATCAGGACCCCTTCGTCAACAAGCACAATATCACGCTGGATGACGAGACGCTGGCGGTTGAGGAACTCTCGGCGCTGGTGAAGGCTGGCGGCAAAACGCTGGTCGAGCCCACCTGTCAGGGCATCGGCCGCAATCCGCTGGCCATGCGACGGATTTCGAAGGCGACCGGGCTCAACATCGTCATTGGCGCCGGGTATTACCTTGAAAGCTCGCATCCGGAAAAGCTCGCCGCGATGTCCGAAGACTACATTGCCGACGAGATCGTCAATGAAGCCGTCAACGGTGTCGATGGGACGAATGTCAGGATCGGCCTGATCGGCGAAATCGGCGTTTCCGCCGACTTTACCGAAGCCGAGCGAAAATCGCTGCGCGGTGCGGCACGGGCGCAGGCCCGCACCGGCCTGCCGCTGATGGTCCACCTGCCCGGCTGGTTCCGCCTTGGCCATGACGTTCTGGATATCGCCGAGGCCGAAGGGGCGGACCTGAAACACACCGTGCTCTGCCACATGAACCCGTCCCATGACGATTTCACCTATCAGAGCGAACTCGCCGCCCGCGGCGCCTTCATCGAATACGACATGATCGGCTCGGACTTTTTCTACGCCGACCAGCAGACCCAGTGCCCGAGCGACGAGGAATGCGCCCGCGCCATCGTCAAGCTGGTCGAGGCCGGGCATGAGAGCCGCATCCTGCTGTCGCATGACGTGTTCCTGAAGATGATGCTGACCCATTATGGTGGTCACGGCTATGCCTTCATCCTCAAACACTTCCTGCCGCGCCTTGCGCGCCACGGGCTTGATGAAGGCGTGCTGACCCGGCTGATGAACAACAATCCGCGCGCCGTTTTCGACAGCGGCTTTACCGCGCAATGAACAACAAAACGGAATTGAAATGACAACAAAAGTACTTCTGGTCGGCGAAAGCTGGGTCACCTCCGAAACCCATTACAAGGGTTTCGATCAGTTCGGCAGCGTCCACTTCCACCTTGGCGCAACGCCGCTGGTCAACGCCCTGAAGGACAGCGAATTCGAGCTGACCTACATGACCGCGCATGAAGCCGCCGACGGCTTTCCGTTCGAGATGGAAGGGCTCGATGAATATGACGTCATCATCCTGTCCGACATCGGCGCCAATACGCTGCTCCTTCCGCCGGCGGTCTGGCTGCAGTCGAAGACGGTTCCCAACCGCCTGAAGCTGATCAGGGCCTGGGTTGAAAAGGGCGGCGGCCTTCTGATGTGCGGCGGCTATTTCTCCTTCCAGGGCATTGACGGCAAGGCCCGCTGGCGGCGCACGGCTGTCGAAGAGGTTCTGCCGGTCACCTGCCTGCCGTGGGACGACCGCGTGGAAATCCCGGAAGGCACGACGCCCGATATCCTGATGGCCGATCACCCGACGCTTGCCGGCATCTCCGGCGAATGGCCGGTCATGCTCGGCGTCAACGAGGTCGAGCTGCGCGAGCGGGACGATATCGACGTGGTTGCCCGCCTGCCCGAAGATCAGGGCGGCCACCCGCTGCTGGTCACCGGCAAGGCCGGCAAGGGCAAAAGCGCGGTCTGGACCTCGGATATCGGCCCGCACTGGCTGTCGCCGGCTTTCTGCGAATGGGAAGGCTACGGCAAGCTGTGGAAGAACATCCTCGGCTGGCTGGCCGCAAAGGATTGACGGGACCGGGACGGACTTGCCTCCCCAACCCGCCGGTTCCCCCTAACCGGCGAAAATTTCGGCAAGTTCGTCCCGACTGGGAAAGGCACGGCGCGTTCCGCGCCGGGCCACGGCCAGCGCCGAGGCGGCCGCTGCATGGGAAATGGCGCGCTGGTCGAGCATGCCACCCCTGCGTGCCGCGGACGCCAGTGCCGCGCCCATGAAGGTGTCGCCGGCGCCGGTGGTGTCGATGGCTTTCGCCTTGACGGCGGGAATATGAATCAAGTCGCCGCCGGCCGTGCTCAGCATGGCGCCGTCGGTACCGGCGGTCAGCACAACCTGGCGAATGCCCTTGGCGTGGAGCGCTTCGGCGGCTTTTCGCCCGGTGGAACCGGCAAGGCTCAGGCTTTCGCTCTCGTTGAGAAAGGCAATGTCGATGAAGGGCCAGAGGCGCTCGAAATACGGCCTGAGCGGCGACGGATTGAAGGCCGTCACCAGTCCGCGTTCGCGGCCGGTTTTCAGCAGCGTTTCGGTGGTTTCGGCCCCGAGATTGCCCTGCATGACGAGGAAGTCGCCGGGGGCGGCCTCGCCGAGCGCTTCAAGCGCTGCCTCAAGCGGCAGGGCCTCGGCGGCCTCGGTGGTGGTGACGATGGAATTTTCGCCGTCCGGGGTGGTCAGAACCATCGAGAAATCGGTGGAGATGCCGGCAACGGAGGAAAGCCGCGCAGCAAGCGGTTCCTCTGCAAGCTGTTCGCGGATCATGGCGGAGCGGAAATCCTCGCCGGTGGCCGAAACGAGTGTCGTTTCAAGCCCGCCGCGCGCCATCACAACGGCCTGGTTCGTGCCTTTGCCGCCAAGATCGCGGCTGGCGATCCGGCCCAGAATAGAAACGCCGGGCTCGGGAAGCCCGTCGACTGAAATTGTTTCGTCAATGGCGGCATTGCCAATCACAAACGCACGCATTTTTTAGCTTCCTGGAGAACTTTATGCAGAAAATATCAAGTGGAACTTCAAGCGCCATACGGGAAATATTCCAGGCTGACAAGGCTTTGCTTGGAATGATCCATTGCCCGTCCTTTCCCGGCTCGCCGCGTTACAAAAACGCCTCGATCGATACCATCTACGACGCCTGCATGCGCGATGCGGATGCCCTGATCGGCGGCGGGCTCGACGGGCTGGTGATCGAAAACCATGGCGATATCCCGTTTTCCAAACCCGAGGACATGGGCCACGAAACGGCGGCCTTCATGTCGGTGGTGACGGATCGTATCAAGACGGCAACCGGCGTTCCGCTCGGCATCAATGTGCTGGCAAACGCGCCGATCCCGGCCTTGGCAATCGCGCTTGCCGGCGGCGCCAGCTTCATCCGCGTCAACCAGTGGGCCAATGCCTATGTCGCCAATGAGGGCTTCATGGAAGGCCGTGCCGGCGAGGCGCTGCGCTATCGCTCGCTGCTGCGCGCCGAGCACATCAAGGTGTTCGCCGACAGCCACGTCAAGCACGGCGCCCACGCCATCACCGCCGACCGCACCATTCCCGAGCAGACCCGCGACCTTGCCTTCTTCGATGCCGACGTGGTGATTGCCACCGGCCAGCGCACCGGCAATGCCGCGACCATCGAGGAGATCGACGAGGTCCGCTCGGCCACCGACCTGCCGCTGATGGTGGGCTCGGGCGTGACCAAGGACAATATCGGCGAAATCCTCGCCCGCACCAACGGCGTCATCGTTGCGTCTTCGCTGAAAGAAGGCGGCGTATGGTGGAACCCGGTCGATCCGGAACGGGTGAAGGCCTTCATGGATGCCGCGCGCCCGGCGCTCGGCCGCGATTGAGGAACCGGAATATGGAAAAGCTTTCCGACTTCATCCTGCGCGAAAACAGAACCGTTTTCGACGAAATGGTCGCCCACCGTTTCGTCGAGGACATCAAGGCCGATACGCTGCCGAAAAGCGCGTTCGAACGCTATCTCGTCTTCGAGGGCGCCTTTGTCGAAACCGCGATCTCGATCTTTGCCTATGCGACCGCCAAGGCCGAGACCATGACCGACCGGCGCTGGCTGATCGGCGTTCTCGACGCGCTCGCCAACAGCCAGATCGCCTATTTCGAGCGCACATTTATCGCACGCGGCATCGATGTGGCCGATTTCGACGTCGACCTCCCGGCCGTTGCCCGTTTTCGCGATGGCATGCTGGCGATCGCCCAGGATGGCGGTTTCATCGATACGGTCGCGGCCATGTTCGCGGCCGAATGGATGTACTGGACATGGTCGAAACAGGCGGCGCAGAACACCATTTCCGATCCGCTTCTCGCCGAATGGGTCGGTCTCCACACCGACGAGACCTTCGCCGCACAAGCCACATGGCTGAAGGACCGGCTGGATGAGGCCGGCGAAACGCTGAGCGGGGCCGAACGGGCGCATCTGAGCGCCGTCTTCGGCAAGGCGATGCGGCTTGAGATCGACTTTCATTCCGCTGCCTATGAGGAGAAAACGGCGGCATAACCGCGCGCCATGAAAACCGGTTCCTGCCGATTACATGTCATATTTTCCAGCATAAAAAAGACGGGCGGAAACATGCTCCGCCCGTCTCTCTTCGACAAAATATACGGTCTCAGCGGACCTTTCCGATGGCAGACATCAGGTCCTCGACGCGGCGGGGATCGACAGGGTTCCACCAAAGGCCGTCTTCCTTCAGCCACTGGCCGACAATCGCGCCATCGGCAACCGCCATCAGCGAGGGGACCTGTTCCGGCGAAAGGCCCGAGCCGATGATGACCGGCAGGTTGGTTCCCGAACGGACATCCTCGACCTCGTCCGGCTGGGTGGGAGATCCGGTCCGCGTGCCGGTGGCGATGAGAACGTCGGCGTCGAACCATTCGGCATCGGTCGCCTGTTCGGTGATCGTCCGGTCGGCCGTGATCGCATGCGCGCCGAACTTGACGTGAACATCGGCGAAGATCGCGATATCTTTTGCGCCGATATGGGCGCGATAGCGCATCGCGTCGGGCGCCGGGCCGTTGAGAAAACCCTCATTGGCGACATAGGCATTGGCCCACTGATTGACGCGCACCCATTTTGCGCCCGAGGCCTTCGCCACGGCCAGCGCCGGGATTGCGCCATTGGCGACGCAGGTGATGCCGATCGGCACATCGACGGCATTGCGCACTTCCAGACATGCGGCCGTCAGCGCGGCCACGGTTTCGGGACCGATGGATTCCGGCCGGGCAAAAGGAAGATCGCTGGCATTTTCAACGATAATGCCGTCGATCCCGCCATCAGCCAGCGTCCTGGCATCGCGGGCGGCAGCGGCATAGATGTCCCGGACGGCCTCGCCTTCATATCTGGGCGCACCGGGCAGCGGTCTCAGATGGATGACGCCGATCACCGGTTTTTTGACCGGAAAAAGCGTTTCCAGCATATCGTCTTTTGGCGGCAGTACCTTGGGCGGTGTCATCGTTTCCTCTTTGATATGATTTGAAGTTTGTTTTTTCAGGATCAGACAGACGCGGTTCCGCACCGCGCCCGATGCCGTCTGCAAGCGCGGTCAGGACCCTTCCGGTGAGGGCAGCACCTGCTCGCGCTCGTACAATTCGATGAACCGGTCCATGGCGCCGATTGCAGCAGCAATGTCATGCACATCGACGGCTTCGTCCGGGTGGTGGCTGATCCCTTTTGCACAGCGGACAAAGATCATCCCGATCGGGCAGATGTTGCTCATGGCAATGCCATCATGGCCCGCGCCGCTCGGAAGACGCCGAACCTGGTCGGCATTTCCCGGGATCGATTTCTCGATCATCTGGATCAGTCGGTCGTCGCAGCGTGTCGCATGCGCGCCGCCCGTTGTCTCGAAGGTAACGTCGACATCGCGCCGTGCACAGATTTCGGCGATCTTTTCCTCGATCCCGTCGCAGACCGACTTCAGCAATGCATCATCGTGACTGCGGATATCGAGAGAGAACCGTACGCGGCCCGCAATGACATTGCCGGCATTGGGATGGGTTTCGAGAAAGCCGACCGTGCCGACCATATCGGGCCGCCGGCAGGCATCTTCGATCAGGCAAATGCATTCCGCAGCGGCCGCCAGCGCATCCTGCCGCTCGCTCATCGGAACGGTCCCCGCATGGCCCGACAGGCCGTTGATCTCCACCAGCATCCGGCGCGATCCGACAATGGCGCTCACGCAGGCCAGACTTTCACCCGCCGTGTCGAGCACCGGCCCCTGCTCGTTGTGCAATTCCACATAGGCTGCGGGCGGACTGTCCGTCATCGACGCAGCCGCGAAGTCTTCCGGCTCGAAACTGGCCTCTATCAGCGCATCATACACCGTTACCCCATCCGGGTCCGCACGCTTAAGGTCATCCGCCGTTGTCAGACCCGCCACGGCGCGGCTTCCCAGTATGGTCGAGCCGAAGCGCACGCCCTCCTCATCGCCGAAGGCAACAAGCCGGATCGGGACGGAGGGGGGCACGCCCCGCGCCTTCAGATGTTCCAGGCAGTTGAGCGCAACGAGGACGCCCAGCGTTCCGTCATATTTTCCGGCATCACGCACCGTGTCGATATGCGATCCGAGCATCAGGGGCGGGCGGGAATTCGTCGTTCCGGGGAGTTCACAGATGACATTGCCGACCGGATCGGCAAAACCGTCCAGCCCCGCCTGTTCCATCCAGCTGAGCAAGGTTCTGTTTGCCTTGATATGGGCCGGAGACAGGAAAAGCCGCGTCAGTGCATCGGTGTCGTCGGAGATCGATGCCAATGCATCGATCCTGTCCAGAACCGCTCTGGCGCGCGCCATCAGTTCAGTCGAAGGTGACGTCACGGTTGACATCCTTGTAGAGAAGATAGGCCGACGTGGTCCAGCCGGTCGGATAGAAGAGCTGCGGGCAGTAGGGCCCCATCCAGATGAAATCATCCTGCCAGACTTCATGCCAGTCGGTGTCGAGCAGATACATCCCCTGCCCTTCGAGCATGAACAGGCCATGCTCCATGATATGGGTTTCCACATCCGGGAAGTGTGCGCCCGGCGCGAAGCTGAGGATATTCATCTCCATATCGAAGCGGAGATCGCCAAAGGGAAGCAGATGCTCCCATGTGCGCCCTTCGGTATTGTTGTGATTGACTTTTTCAACCGCTGACCGTTGGGACACGATCGCTTCCGGCGGCTCCAGCCCGATCGATACATATGGTTTCTTGAGGCCGAGCACCCTCGCCTCCTCCGATCCGTGATTGCGGATCGAAAAACGCCGGCCCGGCGGAATATAGGCAAAACCATCGGCCTCCAGGGTTTGCGGACCAAGCCCATCGATATCCAGTTCGACAGCACCGCCGATGACATAGAAGAACCGCTGCAGCGGATCGGAAAACGGCTGGACCGTGCCGCCGCCCGGCGCGATGTGCAGCATTGCCTGCGCGAACCGCGCGCCAAGGGCGGGGGCGGCCTGAAAGCGGACAATGGTGTTTTCGTAATTGGGCAGGTAGCTGTCCATGATGCCTTCGGGGGGCATAACCGCATAATTGCGCTGGACGACGCCACGATTATGGCCGAAAGCGCCGGGCATTATACGTCCGGGTTTGATCTTGAAGTCCCGGGGATGCATGTCGTTTTTTCTCCTGAGATTGCGGGAATGATGAATGTCGCGACGGCCGCGCCCGTTTCCGGCAATACGCGGTGCAGAGAGCTAGTGTCCTTTCGCAGATGACCGGACACGCCGCCGCGACAGCGTTATGAGGAAAAAGCCGATGGCCATGGCGGCGAAGGAAACGGCCGTCGTCGCGGTTCCAAGCGCATAGAGCACCGGCGTGGTGACGTTGTTGGTCATGGCATAGATCTCGAGCGGCAGGGTGTTGTAGCTGCCGCCGGTCAGCACGGTCCGGGCGAACTCGTCATAAGAGAGGCTGAAACCGAAGAGCATGATGCCGATGATGTTCGGCAGCACGATGGGAAAGACGACATGCCAGAAGGTCTGCCAGCGGGTCGCGCCAAGGTCGATGGCGGCTTCCTCATAGCTCCTGTCCAGCCGCGACAGAACGCCGATCATCACCAGCAGGCCGAAGGGCAGTGTCCAGGTCAGCTGCGCGCCGAAAGCGCTTGAATACCAGGCTGAGTCCAGCCCCGCCTGACTGAACAGCAGGCCGACACCGAGGCTGACGAGAATGGACGGCACCACAAGGCTCACAATGGTCATGGTGAAGATCAGACGATCGCCTGCAAACCGCTTGCGCAGCGCCAGACCGGCCGGCACCACGATCAGGACATTCGCCATCATCACCATGCAGGCGAGAATGAGCGAACGTGAGAGCGAACCGCCGATATCGCCAACCCGCTGGACCGCGAAAAGCTGCGCGAACCAGTGTGGAGACGGATCGACGAGCGGAAAGGTCAGCCCACCCAGCGGCCCCTGCCACGCAAGGATGCCGATCGTGATCGTCGGCCCGTAGAGGAACAGAAGAAACGCTGCGAAGATAATCTGCAGAAGACGGGACAATGCACTGTGCCGGATCACAACGACCTCCTGATATCGACGTTACGCAACATCGCGCCGATTGCGCTCATCACTACCACAAGAAGCAGAATGGCGTTGGCGCAGGCGGCCGGATACTGGAGAAGCGAGATCTGATTGGAAATCAGCAGCACCGTTGAGGCGCTCTGCCCGCCGCTCATCAGCCGGACGGTGACATAATCGCTCATCACCAGCGTAATGATGAACACCGCGCCGATGGCAAAGCCGGACCTGCACAGCGGCAGGATCACAAACATCATGATCTGCCAGGGTTTTGCCCCTGCATCGGTCGCCGCCTCGACAAGGCTCTTGTCGATCCGCATCATGCTGTTGAACAGCGGCGTGACCATGAAGAGCGTATAGAGGTAGACATAGACGAGGATGACTGCAAAGGGCGAATACAGCAGCATATCCAACGG
Organism: Martelella mangrovi; assembly: GCF_040545495.1. Taxonomy (NCBI): domain Bacteria; kingdom Pseudomonadati; phylum Pseudomonadota; class Alphaproteobacteria; order Hyphomicrobiales; family Aurantimonadaceae; genus Martelella; species Martelella mangrovi. Next base: position 42,672 of record NZ_JBEPLY010000010.1, on the reverse strand, counting down.
CTTGTCGATAACCCCGGTCGAAACCAGCGCATCGTTCAGCAATCCGTTTCTGCCGAGATAGGGAACCCAGGAAATCATGCGGATGATGTTCGAGGTCAGAAACGGAACCGCGCAGGCGAGAAAGAACAGCGTTTTCACGCCCGGACGACGGACATAGAACGCCACGTAATAGGCAACCAGAAAGCCGAGAACGGCGGTGATCGCCAGCACATAGAGCGTGAAGCGGATCGTGCTCCACAGCGTCCGCCAGATCGTCGCCGAAAACAGCATCTCCTTGTAGTTGGTCAACACGAAATCCGGGATGACCCGGAAGGAATCGTAGTCGAAGAAGCTGACGATCAGAACCATGATCAGCGGCAGGACGAGGAACAGGGTCAAAACCAGCGTGAGCGGTGCGATCTGCACGTAGGCCAGCCATCCCGGCGGCTTGTTCGGATGGCGCCGACGGGACCGTTTGGACGGGTTTGTTACAGCATCAGAGACTGTGCTCATCGGCGGCCTCCCAGCGAATGCCGATATCGGCGCCGACGTCAATCGGCCGTTCCTTGAATTCCGCGTCAGGGACCTGCATCGTCAGGCTCTCCGCCGCGTCGGGATCCTTCATGACGATCCGCGCATGGGTGCCCTGATATTCGACGGCGGTCACGTTGCAGGTCATGAGTGCTGTCGCGGCGCTTTCGGCCAGTTTGAGCCGGTCGGCGCGCACGGCGACCTTTCTGTCTTCGCGGGTAATCACGTTGTGACCGCCGATAAAGCGCGCCACGAAATCATTGTCCGGCCGGTCGAATACGTCGGCTGCCGGTCCGCTCTGGCTGATCTCGCCGTCATGCATGACGACGATCTGGTCGCCGAGCGCCAGCGCCTCGTCCTGGCTGTGGGTTACATGAATGAATGTGATGCCGAGCTCGCGCTGAAACTGTTTGAGCTCCTCGCGCATTTTCAGCCGCAGGAACGGATCGAGCGCGGAAAGCGGCTCATCGAGAAGCAGCACCTTCGGCTTGGTGATCAGCGCGCGCGCCAGGGCGACACGCTGCTGCTGTCCGCCTGAAAGCTCTCCCGGACGGCGTTTTTCGAACGCGCTCATCTCGACAAGCGAGAGGAACTCTCGCGCCATTTCCAGACGCCGGGCGCGGCCAACCCCCTTCATACGCTGGCTGAAGGCAACGTTTTCAAGGCAGGTCATATGCGGGAAGAGGGCGTAATTCTGGAACATCATCGCCGTTCCGCGTTCGGCGGGCGCGAACTCGGTGACATTCCTGTTGTTGACGAGAATGTCGCCTTCCGAAACATCTTCGTGGCCTGCGATCATGCGCAGTGTCGATGTCTTTCCGCATCCGCTCGGCCCCAGAAGGCAGCAATAGGTTCCGGAAGCAATGCGCAGGGAGATCGCGTTGACGGCGACGGTATTGCCGTAACGCTTCGTCGCTGCAATCAGTTCAACGTCGTATTTGGTGGTCACGGGTGCCCCGCTATCGATATCGTGAGGATTGCCCGGCCTTTGCGAGGCCGGGCACGGGTGGCAGACAGCCGCTTATGCAGCGACGAACTCATTCCACTTGCTGACCATGTGGCGATCCTCGTCCATGACCGAGTTCCAGCATGCGATATTGCCCATGCGTTCCTCGAAGGAGCCGCCATCGCGCACGGCCCCGGGCCCTTCCATCTTCACGCCTTCGGGGCTGACGATATCGCCCTGCGCCGGTTTGCCCTCGACCCAGAAGCCCCATTCGTCCTCGGTCATGAATTTCTTCGCCGAGGTCATGTTGGCGCTGTAATAGCCTTCACGGTTGAGGTAGGCGCCGACCCAACCGGACAGATACCAGTTGATGTATTCATAGGCTGCGTCCAGTTCGATCCCGCTCAGGTGGCTGGCAATGCCGAAGCCGCCGCCCCATGCGCGGTAGCCTTCCTGCAAGGGCTGGAACACGCACGGAATGCCCTTGGAGCGGACCGCGGCAACGGCGGGCGACCACATCGACTGGATGACGACCTCGCCGGAGGACATCAGGTTGACGCTCTCGTCGAAGGATTTCCACAATGCCCGGAACTGCCCGGCACGCTTGGCTTCGATCAGGAAGGCGGCGGTCTTGTCGATTTCTTCCTTGGTCATGTTGCCCTTGTCGCCATAGGTTATAGCGCCCTGGGATTCCAGGATCATGGCCGCGTCCATGATGCCGATCGAGGGAATGTTGACGATGGCGGTGCGGCCCTTGAAGGCCGGGTCCATGATGTCGCTCCAGTTGGTGATCGGCCGGCCGACGAGATCGGGACGGATACCGAGCGTATCGGCATTGTAGGTCGTCGGGATCAGGGTCATCCATTCGGTCGGCGACGGCGCGAATTCGGTCGAATCCTGGCCGGTCACATAGGAAACCGTGTGCGGGGCAGTGCCCTGCGCCAGTTTGCTGTCCGGCGTCAGCTTGCCGTCCTTGAAGATGGAAACGATGTCGTCATAGGATTTGACGCGGTTCACATCGATCGGCTGCAGAACGCCGGTCGGGAAGATCTTCTTGCAGCTGAAATACTCGATATCGGCCAGTTCGTAGGAATTTGGCTGGGTAACAATACGGTTGTTGACGGAATCGGTATCCAGCGCCGTCATCTGGATCGTGATGCCGAGGTCTTCCTTGGCCTTGGCGGCAATGGCATTGGCAGAGGCCGTGCCGGTGCTCGTCGAGCGCAGGACGATGTCCTTGATGTTCTGCGCCCAGATGGTCGGAAAGCCGGTGATCACACCCGATCCGGCGGCCGCACCACCCAGAGCCGCCGCGCCTTTCAGCACGCTACGGCGCGAGATTTTCGATTTTGTCCCAGTCATTGCGAAGTTCCCTTTTTATATTGGACCCACCCGTCGCCCTCGGGTGGCGTTTACGTTTCATGGCTGGCCCGGAGCGATACAGGACGGGTTGAAATCATTGGCAAGAACGTTGCGAGGCGTGGCTTTCTCATACGGCCCGCGCGCCAGAAATTGACCGGCGCCCGGCTCGGCGGAAACGACGCCGTCGCGCATGACAAGCGCGCCGCGCAACCATGTCATCTGCGGCCAGCCGACAACTTCCATGCCCTCATAGGGCGTATAGTCGACGACGTGCTGAAGCAGGTCATTGGTGATGGTGACGCGCCGGTCCGGGTCCCAGGCCACGATGTCGGCATCGGCGCCGACGGCGATCTGCCCCTTCGCCGGCCACAGGCCGTAGAGCTTGGCCGGATTGGCGGCGGTGAGCGCCACGAACTGTTCGAGCGAGATGCGCCCTTTCGAAACGCCCTCGGAAAACACGATCGGCATGCGCGAGCCGACACCCGGAACGCCATTGGGAATCTTGTCGAATGAGGCATCCGTTCCGTGGCGATCCTTCGAAAACACGCCCGTCATGTTGAAGGCGCTGTGGTCGGACGAGATCACGTCGATGGTGCCGCGACCGATCATCTCCCACAGCCCGGCGGCATCTTCCTGTCGGCGCGGCGCGGGGCTGCACATATATTTCGCGCCCTCGAAGCCGGGCCGGTCCATATCGTCTTCGCTCAGCACCAGATATTGCGGGCATGTCTCGCCCCAGACCTTGAGCCCGCGCGACTGGGCGCGGCCGATCTCCTCGGCAACCTCGGCGCAGGACACATGGAAAACCTGGATGGGCTGGTCCACCAGTTCGGCAAGCGCTATCGCCCGGTAGGTCGCCTCACGCTCCAGAACCTTGGGCCGCGACCATGCGTGATATTTCGGCGCGGTCATCCCCTGGGCGAGCAGTTGCTCGGTCATCCAGCCGATGCCATCGTAATTCTCGCAGTGAACGCAGACCATCGCGCCTTCCCGGCGCGCCGCCGCCAGCACTCTGAGAAATTCCCGGTCGCTCAGATGGGCATCGTCATAGGTGAGAAACACCTTCAGGCTGCGCACGCCCTTTTGCACAAGATCGGGGATCGCGCCGATGGTCGCGTCATCGGCATTGGTAATGATCTGATGGAACGAATAGTCGATCAGGGAGCGTTGCGCGCGCCGCATCGTTTCGGCGAAAATTTCCTCGATCGAGGCCCCTTCGAACTGCGCTATGAACGAGACCGCCGTGGTCGTGCCGCCGGCAAGAGCCGACCGCCCGCCGGTTTCGAGGCTCTCCGCACCATAGCCCATTCCGGGCTCGACCTGATCGAGATGGCAATGCGTGTCGACGCCACCGGGGGTCAGGACCAATCCGGAAACATCAATGCTCCGGCGGGCATCACCAACATCGCCGACGGCGACGATCTTCCCGCCTGCAATACCCACATCCGCTGTCAAAACACCGTCCGCATTGGCAATGACACCGCCCCGCAAGGCCAGTTCGACGTCCATTTCGCTCTCCTGATTACCTGTCCCATTGTACAAACGTCATAACATTTAACAAGACACTTGCTTAAAAAAATGCGACATTTTGTAATGATTAATAGTTGTGCGGATATCCGATAGACGGCGGCAAAACAGTGCGGCGCGGATCAAAGAGCGCACTTGCATAGCAGGCCGGGCGAAACCCATCGCCGCCCCGAGACCTGGAAGCACCCCGAAGCCCAGCGAAGCACGCCGCCGGAACAGCGGCGCGCTCCATTTCTGCAGTACGGATCAGGGCGCGGGATAGTCGGCCGGCAGCGCGACCGTGATGATGATTTCGACCTGATCGCCTTCAGGCATGACGGACTGGACGAAAGAGCGCACCGGCCCATGATCGATCGGCATCCACTCGGACCAGACCTTGTCGAAAGCCGGCTTCTGATCGTGGTCGGTGACGACGACCTCCGCCTTGACGATCCGCGTGCGGTCGAGGCCGGCATCCTTGAGATACTCATCGATGACGGCAAGGGCGCCTGCCGCCTGCTCCGGCAGGCCAACGCTGGTATCACGCGATGTCGCTACGGCCCACATGAAACCGCCGCCGCCGGGCAGGTGATAGAACGCCACTTTCGATTTGTAGCGCATGTCCTCGATCGGGATGCGTTTGATGGTCATCAACAACTCCTTGTTCTTCACAAAACCTGTTCAGGGTCATGACCTTAGTATCAATACGTACGAACGTCATTACTTTTATCTAGCAATAGCTAAAAAAATATGCATTCTTCAATTGTGCGCATTGTTTCGGCAATTTCATTGAGCCAGACTGATTGGCTCTCGCGTAACAGTTTCATGCCGGACAGAACCCAAGGCACCTGAAAGTGGAGACAAAAATGAAATCAACGATATTGAGGGCAGTCATCGGCATCGGTATTGCCGCCCTGCTTGCCGTTCCGGCAGCAGCCCGTTCGCTCGAAGACATTGTCGAATCCGGCGTCATCCGCGTGGCCGTTCCCCAGGATGGACCTCCCTTCGGCATGACGGACGCCAATCTCGAACTGGTCGGCTATGACATCGATATGGCCAAGCTCGTCGCCGAAAAACTCGGCGTCGATCTGGAAATGACCTCGGTCATCGGCGCCAACCGCGTGCCCTACCTGACGAGCGGCCGCGTCGACATCGTCATCTCGAGCCTGGGTCGCAATCCGCAGCGCGCAGAGGTGATCGACTTCACCAACGAGGCCTACGCCCCGTTCTTCAGCGGCGCTTTCGGTCCTGCGGACCTTGACGTTTCTTCGGCTGACGATCTTGCCGACATGTCGGTTTCGGTTGCCCGCGGCTCGATCGAGGACCTCGCCATTACGGATATGGCGCCCGAAAGCACCGAGATCCGCCGCTTCGAGGATGGCAGCACCACGATGGCGGCCTTCCTTTCAGGTCAGGTTGATGTCGTCGTGACGGCCAATGTGGTCGCCGCAACGATCCTTGCCACCGACCCGGAGCGCCGTCCCGAAACCCTGTTCGTGATCGCCGAATCGCCCTGCTACATCGGCCTGCCAAAGGGAGAAGCAGAGCTTCAAACCGCCCTCGACGACATCATCGTCGCGGCCAAGGAGGACGGCACGCTCAACGCCATGTCCGAGCAATGGTTCTACCAGCCCCTGCCGGAAGGCTTCTAAACAGGCATACCGCCCTGCCGCCCCGCCGGCGGCAGGGCCTCAAACCGGGTCCACAGAATGAATTACACCTTCGACTATGGATGGGTGATACCCTATGCCCCGATGCTGCTTGAGGGCGTTTTCGTCACGATCGTTCTTTCCCTTTTCGGAACCATCGGCGGGGTCGCGCTCGGACTGATCTGCGCATGGACGCTGACCAGCGGACCGGAGCGCCTGCGCCTTCCCGTCACCGTCTATGTCGAGGTGATCCGCAACACCCCGTTCCTGATCCAGCTGTTCTTCATCTTCTTCGGCCTGCCCGCCCTGGAATTACGGGTCTCGGCCTTTGCGGCGGCGACGATCACGATGATCCTCAATGTCGGCGCCTATTCCTGCGAGATCGTGCGGGCCGGCATTCAGGCGACGCCACGCGGACAGATCGAGGCCGGCACAAGCCTCGCAATGTCGCCGTTTCAGGTGTTTCGCTACATCATTCTCTTCCCGGCGCTTGAGCGGGTGTGGCCGGCGCTGTCGTCGCAGTTCATCATCGTCATGCTCGGCACGGCGGTTGTCTCGCAGATTGCCGTGCGCGATATCACCTTCGTGGCGAGCTTCATCCAGTCGCGCAATTTCCGCTCCTTCGAGACCTTTTTCGTCTCGCTCTTCATCTATCTCGCACTCGCCGCCGTGATGCGACTGCTTCTGGACCTTCTCGGCAGAAAAATCTTCCCGCGGAGGTATGCCCGTGACTGAGTTGACGCTCTGGGACATCGTGCGAAACCTTGTCTTTTCGGCCAGGTGGACGGTCCTGCTCTCGCTGATCGCATTTTCCGGCGGCGGCGTTCTGGCGCTGCTTCTGCTGCCGCTGCGCACCACGTCGATGACATTCTTCAATGCCGTCAGCCGCGCCTATGTCGACCTTTTTCAGGGCACGCCGTTGCTGATCCAGCTGTTCGTCCTGTTTTTCGGCCTACCCCTGATCGGGATCAGCACATCGTCATGGTCGGCCGCCGTGATCGGCCTTTCGCTGTGGTCGTCCGCATTCCTGACCGAGATCTGGAAGGGCTGCGTCCAGTCGGTCCACAAGGGGCAGTGGGAAGCCTCGGCCAGCCTCGGCATGAGTTATCTCGAACAGATGCGCTACGTTATTCTGCCCCAGGCGGTCCGCATCGCCGTGCCGCCCACGGTCGGCTTCATGGTTCAGATCATCAAGGCCACCGCTATCACCTCGATCATCGGTTTCATCGAGGTTTCCCGCGCCGGCGGCATGGTCGCCAATGTCACGTTCAAGCCGTTTCTGGTCTACGGCATCGTCGCGCTGATCTACTTCATTCTCTGCTGGCCGCTGTCACGGGGAAGCCGTTATCTCGAAAGGAAGCTCGATGTCTCTCATTGAAATCAACGATGTCCACAAGAGCTTCGGCGACGTCGAAGTACTCAAGGGCATCGATATCAGCATCGGGCACGGCGAGGTGCTGGCCATCATCGGCAAGAGCGGATCGGGAAAGAGCACGCTGCTGCGCTGCATCAACGGGCTTGAAACCATCGACCGGGGCTCGATCACCATCGGCGGAAACCACCTGCACGGAACCGCAGCCGATCTGCGCCGCCTCAGGCTTCAGGTCGGCATGATCTTCCAGCAGTTCAATCTGTTTCCGCACCTGACGGCGGGCCGGAACGTGATGCTGGCCCAGACCGTGGTCAAGAAGACATCCGAAAGCGAGGCGGAGACCGTGGCCCGGGATGTGCTCGCCAGCGTCGGCCTTTCGGACAAGTTCGACGTCTACCCCGACAAGCTTTCCGGCGGCCAGCAGCAGCGCGTCGCGATCGCCCGGTCTCTGGCGATGAAACCGGTCGCGCTGCTGTGCGACGAAATCACATCCGCGCTCGATCCCGAGCTTGTCGGTGAAGTGCTTGCCGTCGTCAGGTCTCTCGCGCGTGGCGGCATGACGCTTGCCATGGTGACCCATGAAATGCAGTTCGCCCGCGAAGTCTGCGACCGCGTGATTTTCATGCATGAGGGGCGCGTTCACGAAACCGGCGCCCCGGAAGATGTGTTCGGCGCGCCAAAAACTGCCGAATTGCGCCAGTTTCTCGGTATGGCAAACGTGACCTGAAGACTGCCATTGCCGAGAACAGCCCCGGCTCCGGGACAGGGGGGGTTACGCCTCCAGATCGATCCAGTAGCGGTACCGGTCCGACCGGTAGCTGTTGACGGCATATTCGACGGGACGGTTGCGCTGGTCACGCGACAGCCGCCGCGCGACCAGGGTCGGGTGCGAGGGCGTGACCTCGAGAAGGCGGGCGGTCTCGGCATCGAGCGAGGCGGCCTCGATATATTCGCGTCCCCCGCTCAGAATAATACCGCAGCTCTCGGCCAGCCAGGCGTAGAACGACCCGGTGTCGAGATAGGCCGCATCCGGCGGAGACGCGCCCTCCATGATAGCGGCCGGGATCCATGATGTGGCCACCCCGATCGGCTTGCCGTCGGCAAGAAGCAACCGCCGGGTCTTGAACGTCTGCTCACCGCGTCTCAATTCAAGCGCGCGCAGAACATCCTCTTCCGGCTTGGCAAACCCGGTAAAAAGCGTGCGATAACCCGGCTCGATATTGCGCCGGCGCATATCTTCGGCAAAACCGGACAGGATATTCAGCGGCTGGTCGACCTTGGAGGGCACCACGATCGATCCCCGCCCCGACTGGCGCACGATCAGCCCTTCGTTTTCGAGCTTGTCCAGTGCCGAACGCGCGGTCGTCCGGCTGACCCCGAAAGCCGTGTTCAGTTCACCTTCCGAAGGAAGCTTATCGCCCTCTTTGAATTCCCCGGCAGAAATCGCGGAACGAAGAACATTGGCGATCTGAAACCAGATGGGCACAGGTCCTTTCTCGATCTGCGCTTCATTCCAGGTCATTTCAAACTCCCGATTTCGAAGGCAACCAGCCTGATTGCCCATAAACGTCATTACGTCAGTACGAAATACGCCGAGTCCCCGGTGTCAATCAAGGGCTATCTCCCGCCTTGCCCCATCGGCATCGCCCTGCCCCGACCACCCGCGCGTCATTGTCCTTTGGTTGGAGCAATGCCGAATTCCGCATTATTGGCTGGCGCGACCGGGCAGAAGGTCTCCGCGTGGGCGACTTTCATCTCGGACGTCACGCCTGTAAAAAGGAAAGGTTGGCCAGTAGTCTGGCGGCCGCGCTTCAGCAGGAGCGCGGCCGTTTTCGTGAAGGGCTCAGGCGCCGACCGCGCCCTCAAGGCCCGTCGAGCCGTAGAGCCAGGCGACCGTGTCGTACCAGTCGGCGGGGGATTTCGCGCGCATGATGGTGTTGCGCAGGGCCGCGTGGGCGCCGCCGGGGTGGTAGATATGCTGGCCGATCTCGCGTGACTGCAGCTGCACGCGGGCGGTGCGCAGATTGCGCAGGTCCTGGTAGCGTTTCAGCGCGGTATCGGTGTCGTCATCGCCGTCGCCCAGAATATGGGCGAGCGCCACGGCGTCCTCCATCGCCATGCAGGCCCCTTGCGCGAAATACTGCATGGTCGGGTGGGCGGCGTCGCCGAGCAGGACGACGCGGCCGTCGATCCAGTTGTCGACCGGGTCGCGGTCGCAGAGCACCCAGCGTTTCCAGCCCTCGCCGCGCTCGATGATCTCGCGGGCAACGGGTGCGACATGTTCGAAACCCTTGCGGACCTCGTCATGGGAAACCGGCACGCCGGCTTCCGGCGACGGCGCGTCATTGTGGTAGGTGACGACCAGATTGAACAGCTCCCAGCCGCGCAGCGGATAGTGGACGATATGACATTTCGGCCCGGCCCACAGCGTTGCCGCGTTCCAGCGCAGGTCTTCCGGCATGTCCTTTGTCTGGATCACGGAGCGGTAGGTGGTATGGCCGGAAACGCGCGGTGCGCCGTCGCCGACCACCTTCTTGCGGACATTCGACCACAGGCCGTCCGCGCCGATCAGCAGCGAGCCGGTCACGCGCTCGCCGTCCTTCAGGGTCGCCGTGACGGTTGTCCCGTCCTGTTCGTAGTCCATGACTTCGGCGCTGGTGCGCAACGAGACCAGCGGATGTGCCTCGCAAGCCTTGAGGAAGACGGCATGCAGGTCACCGCGATGGATAACCGCATAGGGATTCTTGAAACGGGCGCGGAAGGCATCGTCAAGCGGAATACGGGTGATCTCGGTTCCGTCGATGGCGTCCATCAGGCGCAGATTGTCGATATAGACGGCGATTTCGCGGGCGGCATCGCCAACGCCGAGATAGTCGAAGGCGTGGAAGGCATTGGGGCCGAGCTGGATACCCGCGCCGATCTCGCCGAGTTTCGCCGCACGTTCCATGACGATGGATTTCAGCCCTTTCTGGGCCAGTCCGATGGCGGCGGCAAGGCCGCCGATCCCGCCGCCGGCAATCAGGATGGGAAGGTCTGATGTGGTTGACATGGCAATACTCCTCCGTTTGCCGCGGAGCCGCGCTCCGGACATTTTGAAATACGTTACTGGTTTGTGGCCGGGACGCCCCCGGCCGTTTCAGGCCATTGCGGGGCGGATGCCGGTATCCGTCATGCTTCGCGTCCCGGTTCCGGGGCGCCGGCGAACCCGTTCAGAACGGGTGCACCATCCAGGGTATGAACACCACTGCGAGAATGACCGCCAGGGTTGCCAGGACATAGGGCAACACCAGTTTCGAAAGCCGCATGACCGGCACTTTCGAAAGGGCGGCGGCGATATAGAGGCCAGTTCCGACCGGCGGCGTCAGAAGGCCCAGAACCAGCGTCATGGCGAGGATCACGCCGAACTGGATCGGGTCTATGCCGTATTGACTGATGGCAACCGGCAGAAGAATGGGCGTCAGGATGATCAGCGCGGCAATGCCATCGAGGAACATGCCGACGATGAACAGGAAGACGACGATGATCAGCAGGAAGACGGTCGGATTGTCGGTCAGGGAGACGATGAAGTCGGCGACATGCTGGGGCACCTGATTGAAGGTCAGCACCCAGCCGAAAATCTTGGCCGCAACCACGAGAAACAGCACGATCGCGGAATTGGCAACGGTCCGGTCGATGATGGCGATGAGGCGTTTGAACGTCTGGCCGCGGAATTCAATGACGGCGAAGACGAGCGCGACGACGATGGCCGCAGCCGCCGATTCCGTCGGCGTGAACACGCCGAAGGATATGCCGCCGACAATGACGAGCGGGATCGACATGGCGGCGATGCCGGGCACCGTTGCCGCCAGTTTCTGGCGCAATGTCAGGCGTTCGGCGGCCTCGCCCTGCGTATGATTGCGGGACGCCTGCCAGAAGGCCAGCGCCAGGATCAGAACGAAGAGCGTCACGCCCGGCACGATACCGGCCATGAACATGTCGGCGATGGAGACCTGGGCGATCACGCCGAAGATGATGAACAGCATCGAGGGCGGGATGATCGGCCCCAGAAGGCCGGCCGACGCCGTCAGGCTGGCGGCATAGCCACGGTCATAACCGTCGCGTTCCATTTCCGGCACCACCACCCGGCTCATCACGGCCATCTGCGCCGTGGCCGATCCCATGATGGCGGCCAGCGCCAGGTTGGAGACCAGATTGACGATGACGAGATTGTGCGGCAGGCGCGAAATCCACACCCGGACGGAGGCGATGATCCGGCGGGTCAGGCCGCTCTCGTTCATGATCTCGCCGAGAAGGATGAACAACGGGATCGCCAGAAGATCGAAATTTTCCACCGAGCCGAAGGAAATCTGCGGGATCGCCGCAATCAGCTGCTCGCGCCCCGACATGAAGACGAAGACCAGCGTCGCGCCGATCAGCACGAAGGCGACCGGCATGCCGGTCAGAAGCAGAATGACAAAGGACAGGCCGGTCATGATGCCCGCTCCCTGAGCGCGCCTGCAGCCCGCACGACCTGGGCAAGCGCATGGATGAGCGCGCAGGCGCAGAAGATCGGAAAAATGGTGAAAAACGGCGCCTTGGCCCAGCCCGTGGTGATGATCTGTTCGAACTCCACCACCGGCGAGCGGACCCATGTAATGCCTGCCTTCAGCAAAATGGCGAGCATGCAGGCGATCAGCACCCAGACGACCAGATCCACGGCCTTGCGGGCTGCCACGGGAAGCGTATCGACCAGAAGCGTGACGCCGATCTGGGCGCGCGTGTGGATCGAGATCGAGGTCGCGATAAAGGCCAACCAGACGAGTAGGATGGCGGCCAGTTCTTCCGCAAAGATGATCGGTCTTCCAACAAGATAGCGCATGGCCACATTGGTGGTGATCAGGCCGACAAACCCCGCCATCAGCACCCTGCTGGCCCAGCGTTCAAGCCAGGCCAGTCCCACAGAAAGCGTGCCGACAGGGTTCACTTGGCCTGCTCCGCGGCAACCTGCGCCTGGAAATCGGCGATCAGCGGATAAGCGGCGAAGCTTGCGTCGACAGCCTCGTTGGCTTTGGCGAATGCCTGTTTGCCATCGGTCAGGCGGGTGACGGTCATTTCGTTTTCAAGCGTTGCGAGGTTGGTTTCCTCGGCGGTAATCTGCTGCTCGGAACCCCAGGCCAGCGCTTCGTCGGCAACCTTCTGGAAAGCCTCCTGGTCTTCCTGCGAAAGACTGTTCCAGGTCATGTCCGAGACCATCATCACGGCCGGAAAGGTCATGTGGCTGGTCAGCGTCAGATCATGAGCGACTTCCTGGAATTTGAGGCCGACCAGCGCGTCGAGGTCGATATCGACGCCGTCGAGAAGGCCGGTCGGCAGCGCTTGATAGACTTCCGTGAGATTGACCGGCGTGGGCACGGCCCCGACCTCCTGCCACCAGACCTTCATGGCCGGAAAGGGCACGATGCGGATTTTCTTGTTCTGCAGGGCGGCGACATCGGTGGCCGGCTCATCACGCATCAGAATGTGGCGCATGCCGGCGAAGGTGTAGCCCATGCCGTGCAGACCGGCCCTGTCGAGCTCGCCGAGCATCTGCTGTGCGGCAGGGGTTTTCGCGGCGTCGATCGCATCGGAAACGCCGGTGAAGAGATAGGGCGTGAACCAGCCCTGCAGCGAGGGGGCGCGCAGCGATGTGATGGCGGCCGTCATCAACCCGGCGTCAAGCAGGCCGGTGGACATCTGCTGGAACATTTCCTGTTCCGTTCCAAGCTGGCCGGCCGGGAAAACGGCAAGGGTCAGGTCGCCATCCGTCGCTTCGGGAAGCTTTTCCGCCATGCGCTGGGCGACCTTGGTCCAGACGTGGCTTGGCGGCGTGATCAGCCCGATACGCAATTCGCGCGCCTCGGCGACGAACGGAAGGACGGCAAGACATGCCGCGGCCAGAAGGGCTCTGGAGCCGATTTTCGAGAATATCATGATTTCTCCTCCTGTGTTTCATGAAAGATGACGGAAAGCCGGGCTCTCCCTTGCGCCCGGCTTTCGCCCGTTTCAGGCGTCCGCGTCGGGTTGATTGCGCGGGTGGGCGTCGGCAAAGGCGGGCAATCTGTTTGCCGCTTCGGCGATCGCGCGCACGCGCGGCATGGCGGCAAGGTCGACGCCGAACCTTTCGGCCGAAAAAACCTGCGGAATGAGACAGATATCGGCCAGCGTCGGGTTTTCGCCGAAGGCGAACGTCGCTGTCGGCTGCTTTTCCAGAAGCGCCTCGCATGCGGCAAGACCATCGCCGATCCAGCGCCCACACCAGCGGTCGAGTGCTGCCTGATCGGCGCCGAATTCGGCCTTGAGATAGTCGAGCACGCGCAGGTTCTGGAGGGGGTGAATGTCGCAGGCAACGACCTGTGCAAAAGCCCGCACCTTCGCCCGCACCTCCTTGTCCTCGGGAACAAGCCGGACGCCCTCGGGATGGGTTTCATCCAGCCATTCGATGATGGCGAGCGATTGCGTCAGGGTGAAATCGCCGTCCTCAAGGGTCGGAACCAACGCCTGCGGATTGCGGGCGCGGTAATCCTCTTTCTTCTGCTGGCCGCCATCCTTCCTCAGATGCACGGAGACGAAATCGTAGTCGATGCCCTTCAGATTGAAGGCGATCCGGCAGCGATAGGCGGAAGACGAGCGGAAATAGCCGTAAAAGCGGATCATTCCGCAGCTCCGACCGTCAGCTTGACCGGATCGAGCCCGTCAATGCCGCCGGTGATCACGTCGCCCGCAACGACCGCTCCGACGCCGGCCGGCGTGCCGGTCATGATTACGTCGCCCGGCGCGAGGTGGTAGTAATGCGACAGGTCGCCGACGATCTCGTCGACCTTCCAGATCAGATCGGAGAGATGGGCGTCCTGTTTGACGTCGCCGTTGACTTCGAGATGGATGCGCTGCGGACCAACCTCGCCGAAGGCCTCGGCTTTTGTGATCCCGGCGAAAACGGCGGACTGTTCCACATCCTTGCCCAGATCCCACGGCCGCTGCTTGGCGCGGGCGGCAAGCTGCAGGTCGCGGCGGGTCATGTCCAGCCCACAAGCATAGCCGTAGATCGCGGCGGCGGCTGTTGCCGGATCGGCGCGGAAAACGGGTTTGCCGATGAAGATGGTCAGTTCCATTTCATAATGGAAGTTTTCCGTTCCCGGCGGATAGGCGATGGTGGTGTCGGTGGCCTGTGTCGTCAGCGCCGATTTGGTGAAATAAAACGGCGCCTCGCGGTCGACTTCGACGCCCATCTCGGCGGCGTGAGCGGCATAGTTGCGGCCGACGCAGAAAATGCGATGGACCGGGTATGCGGCGTTCTCGCCTTTCACCGGAACGCTCGGCCATGCGGGAGACGGGAACAAAGCCTCTTTGGTCATCCAGAAATTCCTTTCATGATCATGTCTTATGCCGCGCCCGGGGCGGCGAATTCCGTGCATCCGGCAGCGCGCAGGGCCGCCGGGACATCGCGCTGGCGCGCGCCATTGCCGAGGTCGAAGGCGGCGGACCAGATGAAACAGGCCCGGGCGCGCACGCTGTCGGTAAACGGCTGCATTTGGCCATCGGCATCCGGCGCCGGGGCACTACAGCCCGGACCGGGAAGGTCGCGCCAGACGACGTTGAGATGAACCGCCGAATGGTCGAAGAGGTGGCGCAGCGCCCGCGCGGGCAGCGTCGCGCCAAGCTCGATCGTCGCCTGCCTCTGGTCCGCGCTGTCATAGAGCGGCGGCGCGGGTTCGCCGGCGGTGATGGCCTCCGCCTGACGGGCGATGGCGCGGGCCTGATAGGAAACGGCGCAGACGACATGAGCGGGCGTATCGCCGCCTGCCGTCCTGCTTTGGTAAAGCGCGCGGTCGGAAAGACGGTTCAGAAACCGCGCGAAATAGGCCGTGCCCGTGCGCGCCAGCGCGAGCATGTCCGCCGGGGCCTCGGGCGCATCATAGCGCGCACCCGGCCCCTGACGCGCCATCAGCGCGCGGCGAGCCTCATCAAGATTGCTCATGCCGTGGCTTCTTCGACCAGCGTACGATTGAAGTTCAGCCGTTCCATGATCGGCGCGTCGGAGAACCGGAACAGATCGAACTGGGTTTCGGCCTCGAGCGACCAGGCAACCCAGGACGGAACGACGAAAATATCGCCTTTTTCGAGCTTGGTGCGTTCGCCGTTCATCACCACAGCGCCGCGCCCTTCGAAGACCTGGAACACGGTCGATCCGACCTCGCGGCGCGTTGCCGTTTCCACGCCTTCGCGTAGGCGATGGAATTCCGCGCGGATCGTCGGCATCACATCGCCGCCGGTCGTCGGGTTGATGTAGCGGACGGCGGCGTGGCCCTGACCGAAGGTCGCGGGCTGGCCTTCATCCTCCAGCAGAAGCTGCTCCGTCAGCGCCCGGTCGGTAAATTCCCAGCGATAGGCACCGATCGGCGAAGATACCGTGTTTTCGAGGCCGGACAGCGGACGCAGGCCCGGATGGCACCACAGCCGTTCGCCGCGCGAAAAGGCGGGCGTGGCATAGTCGGTGACCCGCTCCGAGCCGTATTCGAAAAAGCCGACATCGTTCTGGAACGAGAACGGGATGTCGAGGCCGTCGATCCATGCCATCGGCTGGTCGGTTTCATTGTGATGGCCGTGAAAATTCCAGCCGGGGGTGAGCAGAAAATCGCCCCGGCTCATGCGCACCGGATCGCCGTTGACGACCGTCCAGACGCCCTCGCCCTCGACGACAAAGCGGAAGGCGTTCTGTGAATGGCGGTGCTCGGGCGCAGTTTCCTTGCCGCCAAGATACTGGATCGCGCACCACAGCGTCGGCGAGATATAGGCTTCGCCGCCAAGCCCCGGATTGGCAAGCCCGATGGCGCGACGCTCGCCGCCGCGACCGACCGGAACCAACTCGCCGGAACGCTGCGCAAGCGGATAGAGATCGGCCCATTTCCAGACATGGGCCACGGCTTTCGGCTTTGGATGCTCCGGCATCAGGTCGCCGATCTGGGTCCAGAGCGGGTTCAGGTGATTTTTACGGAAAGCCTCATAAAGCGCATCGAGTTCCGCGCTTTCCTCGCGCTGCATCGTATCCATCGAATGTCTCCTCCCGAATTCGATAATATATGTCGTATACTTACTATATTGACTGGTGTCAATAATTAATGCGTATACTTATCATATCGGGAGGCGGCGCTGGCGCCGCACGGAGGACTTCGGTTGGGCAAAACCGTTTCGTTTTGCCGGCTGATGCGATAGAGGGAAAACATGACAAATCTTGACGACTTGCCGGGACATCTGATCCGCCGTTTGCAGCAGATCGCCGTATCCGCCTTTATGACAGAGACCGGTGCGGCCGGTTTCGACCTGACGCCGGTGCAATTTGCCGTGCTGGCGACGCTGGAGGACAATCCCGGGATTGATCAGGCGACGCTTGCCGGGCTGATCGCCTATGACAGGGTGACGATCGGCGGCGTGATTGCGCGCCTTGAGGGGCGAGGACTGATCGAACGCAAGGTAAGCGCTTCGGATCGGCGGGCGCGGACCCTGAAACTCACCGAGGAGGGGCATGCCTTCCTCGCCAGCGCCCGGCCATCCGTATTTGAAACCCAGAACGTCATTCTGAAAGAGCTGGACGACGCGGAAAAAGACGTTTTCATGGTGCTGTTGCGCAAACTGACAGACGCCAATAATGAGCTTTCCCGCGCACCATTGCGGCGCGCAGTCGACGAGCCTTGAAAGGCCTTGTTGCAAAACGCCCCGCCGGAGTGATCACGCTGTTCGTTCATGAACCGCTCGTTCTCGGCGTGTCTGCGAGAACGATTCCTGTTCCAGCCCTTAACGGGCACTGTCTTTCACGAGCAGAACGGACAGGTGGAAGCCCTGGCCGTGCATGTCGACGAAGCCGTTGGTGAAGTCGAAGAAATAGAACATGTCCGGCATTGCCTCCGTGGATGTCCAGAACAGCGCTCCGTCGCCAAAGTCGGTGGCAGCGATATTGGGAAAGGCAATTGTATCGAGTTTCGGTCCTTCGCATGTGTCGAGGGTAAGGGTTTCCAATTCCCGCCCGGTCGGGACACGCCAGCCTTCCCCTTGCGCTCCTGCGTAATCAATCGCCGCGTTCAGTCCAAGGCCGCGCGCCTCTCCGGAACAGGTCTCAGCTCCGGCGTCCCACTGCATGCCGACCGCGCATCTTTTCCAGGTCAATCCGTGCTGCGGGTTCGTCGCCTCATCCCCCTGAAGAAGAAAGCCGGAACCATCCGCCGTGATGCAGTTCGCATAAGCATTAAGCGGAAAAAGAAGAGACAGAAAGAGGGTCGATATAACGCCGGATCGCATGATTTTTCCTTGAATCGAAATTGATCGGGGCGACCAATCATCAGATCGGAGCCGGTACGTTTGGTTTGTGGCAGAAAGCAGCGCACATCCCATGATTTTTCGAAAATCATTCATTGCGCGCAGCGTTCAGGTCATCCTGTCAGCGCAGCAGCGGCAGGGAACCGCAGATCCGGTCCACGGCCTTGCGCGGCCCGGCCAGCAGGACAGCCTGCGGGATATGCGCATCCAGGGGTTCTGCGGTGATCCGGGCGGTATAGTCGGCATAGTCGCGCGCTTCGAAAGCGGCACGCATATAGGCCAGCCGGATCGGCAGATCGACGGCCTTGGCGAACAGAAACGGCAGGTCTTGTGCCGGCGCGCCGAGAACCGGCATTGCGACGGTTGTGATCCCGGCAAGGGCAATGCCGTCCTCGGTGGGCGTATCCGCGCCGACAAGGTCGGGGCGCAGCTTTCCCAGGCTCATGGCCAGAACAGCGGAGAAATTCGCCTTGAGGCCGGTTGGCAGCGTTTCATCCAGAATAATCGCGGGTTTGAATGACATGGCAGTATCCTTTCGCACGACGCCATGTCATGCGGACGGAAACCGGGTCTTGGACAAAATTGACCTTCAGTGCCGGATGAGCGCACCGGGCGTCACGCCGTATTGGCGGAGGAAATGCCGGATCAGATGGGCCTGGTCGTAAAAACCTGCCGCAACCGCAGCCTCGACCGCAGGAGCGCCATCGAGTAGCAGGCGACGGGCATGACCCAAACGGGCGCGCACCACATGGCCGCGCGGTGTCAGACCGGTGGCGCGAACGGTGCTGCGGATGAGATAGGATGGATTGAGGTCGACCGCTGCCGCGAGGTCGGACAGGCTTAATGTTTTGCCGGCAGCAACGCCATCCTCGATAAACGCGAGCATGATGCGTATCGCAGATGGCTCGTTTCCCGGCCGGCGCAGCACGGCACGGCCGTAATGCGCGAAAGCCTGCGTCAGCACCGCATGGACGGCTTCTTCCACGGCCAGCCGGTGATCGGCCATCTGCACACTGTTGAGGCATTGGGCGAGCCGAACCAAAGCCTCAGACAATTTGAAACCGCGATCACGGGGCGCGATCTCGGCAAAGCCGGGAAGCTCTCGCACCCCCAGAACCGCACGCACCGCCGCCTCGGAAGCATATAGCATGTTGTAGCGCACCCGCTCGGCGGCTGCATGGCCTGTATGGGCCTCCTCCGGGTTCATCAACGAGAGCGAACCGGCAGGCAGCACCATGCTTTCTCCACGGCAGAGATAACCGCCCGCACCTTCGGCAATGGCACCAATGGCAAAGCCCTCATGCGCATGCCGGGAAAAGGTCTGCGTACTGAAGGCAGCTTCGAAAAAATCGATGCCGTAAAGCCACCCGAGATGATGATAACGATTGTGTTGCATGCACCCGAATATCTTGCGGCGCGTCGTCTATGCGCACAGGTGTGCATTGATCGACAGGACCCGTCCAATCTTGGATTTCCCGAAGCAGCTCCGGAACCTCGATCAACGGATATATCTCGTTTATCTCGGCATTTAAATCATCTGCTGGTTCAGGGATACCGCTCGCTTAGGAGCTCAAGACCAAGGTGACTGCGTCCCCCGCTCTCACACATGCGAACGGAGAACAGGGCATGAGGCGCTGTTAGCACCCCGATGCCCCACCATTTCTCGGTCTGCCCCGAAGCATGCGGATTGCAGAGCAGCCGGGGCGGCCATTATCGGCAAGCGCGTTACTCGACGCCGTAGATCCGGGCGATGTCGGCGAGCATCAGCCGTGCTGCGATGATGCCGCCGGCGGTGTTCCAGACAGCATCCGAAACGGCGTGGACCCTGCCGGCCTGAACCGCGGAAAGAGACTGCCAGAGCGGATCGTTCAGCACGTCCTCTTCCATCGCCTCGCCCTCGCCGTTTCCGGTCTCCCAGGTGAAGTAGAAGATACGGTCGCCATCCATATCGGGAATGCTTTCCTTGCCGGTGCGGATCGCGAAGGCGTCGACGTTCTGGTTTTCGGGCCGATCGAAGCCGATATCCTTCAACAGCACGCCTGAGAAGCTGTCGAGCTGATAGATGCGGATCTGTCCCGGCAGAAAACGGATGACAGAGACCTTTTCATCGATGGCATCGCCGAGTTTCGAACGCAGATCGGCAACGGCCTCGTCATAGCCGGCAATCGCCTCCCTGCCCTTTTCCTCCTGTCCCAGTGCTGCGGCATAGAGTTCGAAGTTCACCTTCCAGTCGCCGCGCAGTTCCTCCGACATCACCGTCGGCGCAATGGCGGAAAGCTGCGGATAGATTTCCTCGTGACGCTGGCGGTTGGCAAGAATGAGATCCGGTTCAAGGGCTGCGACCAGTTCGAGATTGACCGCCGTTTCCTTGCCGACAGGCACGGCATCGCCCATCGCCTCCTCGATATGATCCCACCAGGGATCGCCATGCCAGGAATTGACGGCGCCGACGGGCTGCACGCCAAGGGCCAGAACGGCTTCCGTCCCCTCGTTGGTGAGAACCACCACACGCTGCGGTTCGTCGGGCACGTTCACGGTTCCCATGGCATCCTGCACCTCGCGCGCGGAAAGGGGCGCGGAGCAGAGGCCTATCGCGAGAGCCACGAGCGTGGCGAATTTGAACAAGGACGACATATGATTCCTCAAGTTGACTATTAATTTCATATTTTTCTTTAAAGTTGACCTTTGCACTCCGCAATGCCAAATCGTCCACAAAAAGGATGGAACGGTCGTGATACGCTCCCTGTTGTTGCTGCTTCTGACATTGCTGACTGCCGTGATCGCCAGCTTGCATCTCGGCGTGCACATCTATGGCCCGGCGACGGTGTGGTCGACCTTTGCCGGCGGCGGTGACAGCACGCATGACATCATCATTCGCACATTGCGGCTGCCGCGCACGCTCAACGCCGTGCTGACCGGCGCCGCGCTTTCCCTTTCCGGCCTGTTCATGCAGGCCGTCACCCGCAATCCGCTGGCCGAACCGGGGCTTCTGGGCGTCAATGCCGGGGCGGCCTTCGCGGTCACCTTTGGCCTTGTGCTGTTTGGCGTCCTTTCAACCGCCGGCATCGGCCTCATCGCCATTGCCGGTGCGCTGGCGGCGGCTGCGCTGGTGTTCGGCCTTTCCGGCGCGCTTGGCCCCGAGGCCGGGCCAACCGGCATCCTGCTTGTCGGCGTGACCGTGGCGGCCATGCTTGCTGCGCTCACCCAGCTCGTCCTGCTTCTCGACGAAACGGCGCTTGAAACCCTGCTGTTCTGGCTTTCCGGCGGATTTGCCGACCGGCCTTTGCCGCTGCTGTGGATCGGCGTCGGCGCGCTCATCATCGCCGTCGCCGGCGCGGTATGGCTCGCCCCCTCGGTCGATGCGCTGCGGCTCGACGATCACAGTGCCAGCGGCATCGGCGTCAATGTGGCCCGCACGCGCCTCGTGGCGCTGACGCTGGCGGCCCTGCTTTCCGCGGGCGCGGTCGCCATGTCGGGACCGGTGACCTTCCTCGGCCTGATCGCCCCGCACATCGCCCGGCGATTGACGGCACAACGGCCGGGTTTTGCCGCCCTTGCGCTGCTGACCATGCTGACCGGCGCGATCATCGCCGTTTTCGCCGATATTCTCGCGCGGCTGATTGTGGCGCCCGGCGAAGCGCCCATCGGCGCCGTGCTGGCCTTTGTCGGCGTACCCTTCCTGATCCATCTGCTGCGGGCAAAGCGGCTGCGCGAGGTCGGTGTGTGAAGAATACTGCGTTCCGCATAGCCGCCTTGCTGCTGCTGTTGGCCGGCTGCCTGATCCTGGCGACCGGGCTCGGCTCGAGCTTCATCGGCCCCTCGCGGGTGACGGCGGCACTGCTCGGCCATGGCAGCCGAACCGATGCAATCATCGTCTGGACGTTGCGGCTGCCTCGCGTTGCGCTGGCCACTCTTGCCGGCATGGCGCTCGGCCTTTCCGGCGCGCTGCTGCAACGCGCGCTGCGCAACCCCATGGCCGCCCCCTCCATTCTCGGCATCACCGATGGCGCGGCACTCGGCGTGGTCACCTTCCTGTGGCTTTTTTCCGACCAGGCGAATGTGCTGACGGTTTCGATCCATTGGCAGCCGCTGGCGGCGATCATTGGCGCCTGTGCCTTCGCGCTCCTTGCCGGAATGCTGACGCTTGCCGACCGGAGCCGCCGCGATCCGGTCCGGCTCATTCTTTACGGCATCGCCCTTGCGGCACTGGCCAAGGCCTGCGTCACGCTGATGATGATCGTCGGCCCGGTCTACCGCGCCAGCCAGGCGCTGCAATGGATCACCGGATCCGTCAGCGCCGCCCACTGGATGGATGTCGGCGTGGTGGCCGCGGGGCTTGCGCTCAGCGTTCCGGTCCTCATTCTCATGCGCCTGCCGATGCGCCAGATCGTGCTCGATCAGCAGACGGCGATGACGACCGGACTGGCGGTCGATCGCAGCCGGATCGGGCTTCTGGTGCTTTCGGTTCTGCTGACCGCGCTTGCGATCTCGCAGGTCGGCGCGATCGGGTTCGTAGGCCTGATCGCGCCGCATGCGGCCCGTCTGTTTCACGGGCAGTTCCGGCCCGGATATCTGCTGGCCACCGCGCTCATCGGCGGCATTCTGGTGCTCGCCGCCGATACGCTGGCCCGCACGATTGCAAGCCCGCTGGAACTGCCGGCCGGTGCGGTGACAGCGCTGATCGGCGCGCCGCTTTTCCTCTCGCTTGTCCTCAGGAGGCATCGACGCAATGGCTGACACCCTCGCCGCCCTCACCGCGCTTTCGGCAGATTACGACGGCTTCAGGGCGCTCGATGAGATCGACCTCGTTCTCCCGGAAGAAAAGGTGATTGCCTTTTGCGGACCGAACGGCAGCGGCAAATCCACCGCGCTGAAAGTGCTGCGGGCGCTCCACATGCCGCAGTCCGGGACGGTCGACATTGCCGGACGGCCGCTTGCCGACTGGACCGCCCGGGAGCTTGCGCGCGAAATTGCCATGCTCAGCCAGTCTCCCGATGCGCCGTCGGACATGACAGTCGCCGATCTTGTCATGCTTGGCCGTTACGCCCGGCGCAGCCGTTTCTCCGCCCCCTCCGCCGAAGATGCACAGGCCGTCGACCGCGCGCTGGAGAAAACGGGGCTGCAGGCCCTTCGCGAGCGCAGCCTCGGACAGCTTTCGGGCGGGCAGGTTCAGCGCGCCTGGATCGCGATGACGCTGGCCCAGGAAGCGCCGCGCATCTTCCTCGACGAGCCGACCAACCATCTCGACATCTGCCACGCGCTGGAAATCCTCGATCTGCTGCGCGTGTTGAACCTGCGGGAAAAACGCAGTTTCGTCATCGTTCTGCACGACCTCAACCACGCCCTGCGCTATTCAGATCACGTGGTCCTTTTCGATGACGGGAAGATTGCCGCCGAGGGGCCGACATCCGAGGTGCTGACGGCGGAACGGATCAGCGCCGTGTTCAACATCGATTGCCGCATGCTTGCGCTGCCGGGCGAGGACAAGCCTGTCATCGTGCCCTTTGCCCGGCCGGGCGCGACGGTCTGACCGTTTTCTACCGGCCGGCACTTGCCGCCGGCGGCAGGGTCACATCATAGACTGCGGCAAGATCATCCAGCATGGCCTGCGCGGCAAACCAACCGCCCGCCGTCGCCCAGACGCCGTCATCCACCGCATGGACACGCCCGGCCTTGACCGCGCCGAGGCGGACCCACAGCGGATCGGCCAGAAACGCATCCGCCATCTGCTTTCCCTTGCCGTCACCGCTGTCATAGGTCAGCCAGAAAATCCGGTCGCCATCCATGTCGGAAATGCTCTCGCGCCCGACCGCAAGCGAGAGACCGTCACCCTGCTGCTGGAGAGGCCGGGAAAAGCCGACATCGGACAGCACATGGCCCAGAAAGCTGCCTTCCAGATAAAGATAGGTCTGACCGGGCACGAAACGCACGACGGAAATGCGCTCGCCGACGCGGTCGCCAAGTCCGGCACGCAATGCTTCGACACGGGTTTCATAGGAGGAAAGCGCCGCCGCCCCTTCCGCACTGCGGTTCAGCGCGTTGGCCACAAACGCCAGATTGTCCTGCCACGCACCGAGCCCTTCCACGAAAACGGTCGGCGCAATCGCCGAAAGCTGGCCGTAGATCTCCTCATCCCGCTTGCGGCTGCCGATGATGAGATCGGGCTGAAGAGCTGCGACCAGTTCAAGGTTCACCGCAAGCTCGGAGCCCAGAACCTCGGCGCCGGACAGCCTGTCACCGAGATGCGGATACCACGGATCGCCATACCAGGAACGGGCCGCGCCAACCGGCGCCACCCCCACGGCAAGCGCGGCTTCCGTGGTCTCGTTCGTCAGCGTGACGATCCGCTGCGGCCGATCAGGCACAGCGGTCGACCCCATCGCATGATCGATCGTGATTTCAGCACGCGCCGCCCCTCCCGAAAAAAGGCACAGGGAGATGAGCGCGGCCGTAACAAACTTGAATGACATGAACGAAGGCCCCGAAAACAATTGCAACGGCCATACCTGAGTAAAAAAATCATATTTGTCAACGGCACGCTGTTGTCCGAAGGCGCTAGCAAGCGCGCGGTCGTTTCATCTTGAAACCCAGCCCAGCATATTGAGCATCCGTCACCGAACATGTCGTTTACAATCAGTTCCCTGATCGATGAAATGCTTCGCTGAATACGATTTTCATGGACCTGTATCAGGCGATAAACAGACGTTCGCGTTCCGATGCGCCAGGGTGGGCTTCACCGCTCCCTCGACGCATCCGAACGTCGTCCTCACACGCGATCAGCTTTTATCGATGACACATGTCGGTTCGGCCGGACCCGCGGAGCGAAACGTCGATGCGCATATCCGCCGTATCCGGCAGAAGATCGAGCCGAATATCAAGGACCCACGTTCATTAAGACCGTTTGTCTTGATCGCCTTGTCTGCCGTCGATGTGCGTGGTCTGGCTTTCTGTCTCATCGTCACGTCCTTTGCGTGAGCTATGATGAGCGCAATTCATCCCTTATCCGTTAAGCCAGATTTGTCTCAAAGGCGTTGAGACGGAACATGCACCGTTGCCCCGGCGACCGGGCTTTTTCATTCCCCCGAAAGCGCGGCGACCGGATCCAGTTTCGAGGCGTTTCTGGCCGGGAGGTAGCCGAAGGTGACGCCGATCAGTGTTGAGCAGATTACCGCGGCGATGATCGAACCTGGCGAATAGAGCACGGAGAAGCCGGAGTTGAGCGCCGTCAGCAGACTGCCGAAGCCGAGTGCCGTCGCGATCCCGAGGCAGCCGCCGATCAGGCAGACGATGATGGCTTCGATCAGGAACTGCAGCAGGATATCGCTGCGCCGCGCGCCAACCGCCATGCGCACGCCGATTTCCGAGACCCGTTCGGAAACGGCAACCAGCATGATGTTCATCACCCCGATGCCGCCGACCACCAGCGAGATGACCGCGATGGCCGCGATCAGCAGCGCCAGCGTCGACGCTGTGCTGGTAATTGTCTGGCGGATATCGTCCGTGTTGAGAATGTAGAAATCCCGGGTGCCGTGCCGTTGCGTCAGCAGTTCCGTCACGGCGTTTTCGGCATCGCCCATGTCATAACCGTCGTCGACCTGAAGGATGACGCTGCGCAGCGTCGTGTCTCCGAGGAAGCGTGTCTGGACGGCGGTATAGGGCATGTAGAGCGAGAGAGAGCCGCTTGAGCCGAACCCGCTCTGGCTGGTCTTCACCACGCCGATGACCCTTGCCGGAACGTTACCGGCCAGAATGACCTTGCCGATCGGGTCCTCGCCCGCCGCAAACAATGTGTCGCGCGTATTGCTGTCGATGACGACATCCTGCGAACGGGCCCTGACGGCCGACTGGTTGAAGAGGCTGCCCTCTGTAAGCTCGAGCGCCTTGGCGGTGAAATACTGCGCGCCGACGCCATTGATGAGCGCGTTGGATTCCCTCGATCCGTAACGGACCGTCGACGAGCTCGAAACCGTCGGCGTGACGGCGGCGGCATAGGGCTGGTTGGAGAGCGCGACAGCGTCGTTGACCACCAGCGTGGTGATCTTGCCGGCGCGGACATCGCCGAAGGTCCTGCCCGCGAAGATCTCCAGCGTGTTGGTGCCGAGGCTGGATATGTTTTCGAGCACCTTTGCCTGCGCCCCCTGCCCGATGGCGACCACGCTGACCACCGAGGCAATGCCGATGATGATGCCGAGCATGGTGAGAAAGCTTCTGAGCTTGTGCGCCCACATGGCGACAAGCGCCATCTGAAAAGCCTCCGAAATCGCAGCGCCGATGCGGAATGGCGATCTTCTCTCACGGAGTTTGCGGGTCTTACGCGTTTCAGTTCGGCCTGCCTCACGCGTCACCGTGTCGGCGGTAATCTCGCCATCGGCGATTTCGATGATCCGTGCGGCGCGGCTGGCCACTTTCGGATCGTGAGTCACGATGATGACGGTGTGACCTTCGGCATTGAGCTCCTCGAGAATTTCGAGGACATCATCGCCGCTGTGGGAATCGAGCGCGCCGGTCGGCTCGTCGGCAAGGATGACATTGGCGCCGTTCATCAAGGCACGGGCGATGGAAACACGCTGCTGCTGGCCGCCCGACAATTGCCCCGGACGGTGGCCGGTGCGGTCCGCCATGCCGAGCCGTGTCAGCAACGCCACCGCGCGTTCGCGCCGTGACGATGACGCGGTCCCGGCATAGATCGCGGGAATTTCGACATTACCGACGGCGTTCAGTTCGGGCAGCAGATGGTAGCGCTGAAAGATGAAGCCGAAATGCTCGCGTCTGAGCGCCGCCAGTTCATCGCCGTCGAGGCTGGAAACCGCGCGCCCGGCAATCCGGTATTCGCCGGCGGTCGCCCGGTCGAGGCAGCCGAGAATGTTCATCAGCGTCGACTTGCCGGATCCCGACGAGCCGATGATGGCCACCATCTCGCCCTCCTCGATATCGAGGGTGACGCCCTTGAGGGCTTCGATCTGCTCATCGCCGGCCCGGAAGGCGCGGCAAATTCCCGAAAGACTGATAAGTGGCGCGCTCATGGTTCAAAGCCCCATTGACGGCGGATGGCGCACGCCGCCGCGCTCACCGCCTGCAGGACCGCCACCGGCGATATCGCCGGTAACAATGCGGTCGCCCTCGCTGAGACCGGATTTCACTTCGGCCCTGACGCGGTTGTCGAGACCGATTTCGATTTCGGCCGGCGTGATGTTGCCGGCCTCATCCAGCACCTGAACCGTGTAGCGGCCGTCGCCATCGGGCGTTCCCAGCACGGATGAGGGGATGGTCAGCACATTGCTGGCCGTGCCGAGCACGATCTCGACCTCCGCGGTCATGTAGGTTTTGAGCTTTCCATCGTCGTTTGGAACGGTGAAAACACCATTATAGTAGACCGCTTCCGATGACGACGAACCGGAGGACGCGGCGGACGACGCGGTTGTCGAGAAGCTTGAATCGTTTTTGACCGATTCAGGCGCCGGCTCGATGAATTCGAGCGTCGAGCGGTAGACCGTGTCGGGATCGCCAAGCACGGTAAAGGTGACGGGCAGGCCGGGCGAAACCCTGGTGATGTCCGCTTCGGAAATTTCGGTTCGCACCGTCATCCTGTCAAGCTGACCGAGAACGACAATGGTCGGAGCCGATTGCGCCGCGTTCACCGTCTGGCCCTCCTGGCTGACGATGGCAAGCACCGTGCCGTCGCTGGGCGCGGTAATTCTGGTGTAGCCGAGGTTGACCTTCGCGGTGTCGACGGCAACTTCGGCCTCGACGATAGCCGCGTTGATGGCCGCAATCTGGGCGGTGGTGACGCTGACATCGGCAAGCGCGCTTTCGTAGTCCGCGCGGGTTCCGGAATTCTTGTTGAACAGTTCGGTGTAGCGATCGAGCGCCTGCTGGTTGAGCGTCAGCGTCGCCTGTTTTTCCTGAAGCTGCGCCCTGGCGTTGTCCAGTGCCGCCTGGGCGGTTCGAAGGGCATTTTCCTGGGTGCCGGAATCGATCTCGGCGATCAGGTCTCCCGCCTTGACCGTTTCGCCGAGTTCGACGTCGACGGCGGTGATGCGGCCGGACGCCTGCGCCCCGACGGCAACGAGACGAACGGGTTTGACAATGCCTGTGGCAAGCACGGTCTCCTCGATATCACCACGCGTGACGGCGGCTGTCGGCGGCAATTGCCCTTTCGGCGCCTCGTAACGGTTCCAGAGCCAATAGCCTGCGCCCGCGAGGACGATGAGGGCGAAAACGGTCGTGACGATTGCGCGGGATTTCATCTCGGGACCTTCGGTTGACGGCGGGAGCGCCCGACGGCGCTGCATCTCCTGATACGGGACGGCAGTGTCGTCCGAATTTTATAATCGTTTTTTTGGCGCGCCAGACAATCGACGCGCCTGTTTACGCACTACCATACTCCGCCGTCTGTGAAGAACCGAAAAGCGACGCACCTGGCGAAAGCGGGATTGTTTCGCCAGGTGCGCATGAAAGGATTGGGCTGTTGTCTGGTTTTGCTCAGGTGATCGGAGCAGGGTTGAAGATCGCAAGGTCGTTGTGCAATCCCAACTTGTCCGACCAGGGTTCCTTGATGCCGCTGGCAACATCCAGAATGAACCGGAAGAGCTCCCAGCCGACATCCTCGATCGTCTTCTCGCCAGTGGCGATGCCGCCGGCGTCGATGTCGATCAGGTCGCCCCAGCGTCTGGCCAGATCGTGACGGGTTGCCATCTTGATGACCGGAAGCAGGGCCAGCCCGTAAGGCGTTCCGCGGCCGGTCGAAAAGACCTGCAACGTGATGCCGGATGTGGCCTGCATGGTGCCACAGACGAAATCGGATGCCGGTGTGGCAGCAAAGGTCAGCCCCTTCTTGCGCACGAACTCGCCCGGCCCCAGGACGTCAACAATGGCGCTGCTGCCGGATTTGGCGATCGACCCCAGCGCCTTTTCGACGATATTGGCAAGGCCGCCTTTCTTGTTTCCGGGCGTCGGGTTTGCGGACCGGTCGGTCTGACCATTGGCAAGATAGTTATCGTACCAGGCCATTTCGCGGATCATCGCCTTGCCGACCTCTTCGTCGACACAACGCGGCGTCAGAAGGTGCACGCCATCGCGCACCTCGGTGACCTCGGAAAACATCACCGAAGCGCCCGCGCGCACGAGCAAGTCGGAACAGTAGCCAATGGCCGGATTGGCGGTCACGCCGGAAAACGCATCCGAACCGCCACACTGCATGCCGACGATCAGCTCCGAAGCCGGAACGGTTTCACGCGTGCGTCCGTTCAGGACTTGCAGGCGCTGTTCGGCCGCTTCCATCATCGCGTCGATCATTTCCTGAAAGCCGTTGAACTGCTCATCCTGCATGGCGATGATCGTGTCTTCGTCGCCACCGGGCGCGATCAGCTCCGGGCGCAGCTTTTCACAACCGAGCGAAACCACGAGAACCTCGCCGCCCAGATTGGGATTGAGCGCCAGGTTCTGAATGGCCCGGATCGGAATGACGGCTGCAGGGGCATTGATGGCAACGCCACAGCCATAGACATGGTTGAGCGCGACGACACCGTCGACATTGGGGTATTTGGGAAGCAATTTCTCACGCACCTGCCGCACGAGATATTCAAGCGTTCCGGCCACACACTGGACAGATGGCAGTATCCCCAGAAGATTGCGCGTACCGACCGAGCCGTCGGCGTTTCGATAACCCTCGAAGGTGTAGCCTTCCAGCGGCGGCAGGTCTTCGGGCACGCGTGTTGCAATCGGAAGCTCATCAAGGGCCGGCGGAACAGGCAGGTCAAGCTTGTTCTCGTTGATCCATGCGCCACGCGCGATGTCGTCGATGGCGTAGCCGATCACCTCGCCATAGCGGCGGATAATGCCGCCGGCGGGGATGTCTTCCAGTGCAACCTTGTGCGACTGCGGAACGAATTCCACCAGCGTGGTGCCGTCTTCCAGTTCCGTGCCTTCAGGCAGACCACCCGAATTTGCGACAATCGCGACATTGTCGGACGGATGAACCTTGACCGTTAAGGGAACGACTTTTTCCTGTGTTTGTGTATCTGACATTTTAATCCTCCGCGTGTTTACAGTATGTCCAGCGGGCGCGGGCCGACAGGCGGCGGAAAAAGCCGGTCAAGTCTGGAGAGCGTCTCTGGCGACAGGTTGATTTGGGCAGCCCGCGCATTTTCCTGCACATGCGCTGTGTGTCCTGCCTTCGGGATGGCGATGACGTTTTGCTGACGCAGGATCCATGCAAGCGCCAGTTGGGCGACTGAAAGACCGAGTTCATTGGCCAGCGAAACAAGGCCGGAATCATTCAGCAGGCGCGCCTGCTCAACCGGTGAATACGCCATCACTGGCAGACCGCGGTTTTGACACCAGGGCAAAAGGTCCCATTCGATGCCGCGTCTGCTCAGATTATAAAGAAGCTGATTGGTTGAGACCTGCTCGCCACCGGGCGCGGCAACCAGTTCATCCATGTCGTCAATATCGAGGTTCGAAACACCCCAGCGACGGATCTTGCCATCACGTTTCAGGGTTTCGAAAGCCTCAATCGTTTCAGAAAACGGTACGCCGCCGCGCCAGTGCAGCAGATAGAGATCGAGCCGGTCTGTCTGCAGCCGTTGCAGAGAGCGCTCGCAAGCAGCGATACAGTCTTTGAAACCGGCATTGTTCGGCAGCACTTTCGACACCAGAAACACCTGATCGCGCCGGCCCTGCAGCGCCTCTCCGACAAGCCGCTCGGAGCGGCCGCTGCCATACATTTCAGCCGTGTCGATCACCGTCATCCCCAGGTCGATACCGGCGCGCAGCGCGGCAATCTCGTCCTTCCTGTTTGCCGGCTTGTCGCCCATGAACCAGGTCCCCTGGCCAAGCGCGGCGACCTGCTCGCCGTCGGGAAGCGTAACCATCTTCATGTTTTCTCCTCCGCTCTTTCACGAATATAAATGGCGCGGAAATCGTTGACATTGGTCGTCGTCGGACCGGTGACAACCGCATCGCCAAGGGCGCCGAAAAAGCCATGCCCGTCATTATCCGCCAGTGCCGCGGCCAGCGTCATGCCTTTCGCCAGCCCCCGCTCGCGCGTATCGGGCGTTACAATGGCGCCGGCGGTTTCTTCGATACCATCCACGCCATCGGTATCGGCGGCAAGCGCCCAGATGCCCGGCTGCGCCTCAAGCGTTTGCGCAAGCGAAAGCAGGAATTCGACATTGCGGCCACCGCGCCCCTGGCCGCGAACGGTGACGGTGGTTTCCCCGCCGGACAGCAGAATGCAGGGCGGCTCGAAAGGCTGACCGCGCCGGGCAACCTGCAGGGCAATGCCTGCCAGCGTCTTGCCGACATCGCGCGCCTCGCCTTCGATCGCATCGGACAGGATGTGAACCGGCAAACTTTCCCGGACGGCAATTTCGGCGGCGGCTTCAAGTGAAATCTGGGGCGCGGCAATCATCACATTTTCAGTGTTCTTCAACCGCTCGTCGTCCGGCTTCACGCTTTCGCAGCGCACAGAGGCCAGCACATCCAAAACGGCTTGCGGGGCCGATATGTCGTAGCGTTTGAGGATGGCGCGGGCATCGTCAGCCGTGGTCGGATCGCCGACCGTCGGGCCTGATGCAATATCCAGCGGGTGATCGCCGGGAACATCCGAAATCAGCAGGCTCACAACCCGTGCAGGATGCGCCGCAGCAGCCAGACGTCCGCCCTTGATGCCCGACAGATGCCGGCGCACGCAATTGATTTCGCTGATCGGCGCACCGCAGGCCAGAAGCGCGCGGGTCACGGCCTGCTTGTCTTCAAGCATCAGCGGTTCCAGCGGCATCGGCAGCAAAGCGGAGCCGCCGCCGGAAATCAGACAGAGAACGGTATCATCCGGCCCGGCAGAGCGAGCCAGATCCAGAATGCGCGCGGCAGCATCCAGCCCGGCCTTGTCCGGCACGGGATGGGCCGCCTCGACAACCTCGATTTTATCGCAGGCGACAGCATGGCCATAGCGCGTGACCACAAGGCCGGAAAGCGGCCCACTCCAGTGTTGCTCGACGGCACGCGCCATGGATGCCGATGCCTTGCCCGCACCGATGACAATCAGTTTGCCTTCGGGCTTTTCCGGCAGGTGCGGCGGAACGCAAAGTGATGGCTGAGCGGCCGCAACGGCTGCGTCAAACATCGCTCTCAACAGCTTTTCAGGGTCTGAATACATCCCGTCCCGGGCTCCTGTGGCCGAACGGTCCGGACCTGTCTGGCACGGTCCGTCCGGTTCATTGGTCTTGCATTGTTGTTTCAGGCGGCAAGCGCAGTGCTTTCCGCCTGAAAAGGTTCCGTCAGTCGTCCTGACCGATTTCGAAATCGGCGAGAAGTTCAAGCGCCTTGACCATGCCGGAGTGATCCCAGCCGCTGCCGCCATGCGCCGCGCAGGCGTTGAACAATTCCTGGCAGGTTGCCGTATTGGGGAGCGACAGGCCCATCTGGCGGCCGGCGGTGAGCGCAAGGTTAAGGTCTTTCTGGTGCAGGTTGATGCGGAAGCCGGGATCGAATGTCCGCTTGATCATCCGTTCGCCATGCAGTTCCAGGATTTTCGACGATGCAAAACCGCCGGAGATCGCCTGGCGGACCCGTTCCGGGTCAACGCCGGCGCGTGCGGCAAACAGCAGTGCCTCGCCGACGGCCTCGATATTCATGGCGACAATCATCTGATTGGCAACCTTGGCGGTCTGCCCGGCGCCGACCGCGCCCACCAGCGTGACGTTCTTGCCCATGATCTCGAAAAGCGGCTTGACCTTTTCAAAGACCGCATCTTTCGCGCCAACCATGATCGACAGCGTGCCGTCGCGCGCGCCAACCTCACCGCCGGAAACCGGTGCATCGACATATTCGCAGCCAAGCGCCTCGATCTTTGCGGCATATTGCTTGGTTTCAACAGGCGAAATCGAGCTCATATCGATCACGATGGTGCCGGCGCGCAGGCCTTCAGCCGCGCCGTTTTCGCCGAACAGGACATCACCGACATCCGGCGTATCCGGCACGATGGAAATGAAAATCTCCGCTTTTTCGGCAGCTTCCTTGCTGGAAGCGCAGGCCGAAACACCCTTGGCCGTCAGAAACTCGGACAGCGGATTGCGGTCATAGGCAAAAACCGTATGGCCGGCATCAGCAAGCCGTGCTGCCATCTGGGTTCCCATAATGCCCAGGCCGACAAAACCAATATTACTCATCGTCAAACTCCTTTTATTTAAGTGCTTTTGCTTGCTGCACGTTTACGCGGCCGTGTTTTTGAACTTGTCGCAAAGGGTTTGCGTGGCCGAGCGGAACACACCGAGGTCTGATCCGACGGCAACGAAAGTTGCGCCCATTTCCAGATATCGGCGCGCATCCGCCTCGGCCGGTGCCAGAATGCCGGAGGCCTTGCCGTGATCGGCGGCGACATCGAAAACATGTCTGATGGCTTTCTGCACTTCGGGCGCGCCCGCATTGCCGAGAAAGCCATAGCCGGCGGCCAGATCCGAAGGGCCGACAAAAAGTCCGTCCACACCATCGACCGCAGCGATTTCTTCGATTGCATCGACAGCCGTCGGGCTTTCGATCTGGACCAGAACCGTGATGTTCTTGTTGACCAGTTTCATGTAGTCGGGAACCGTGCCGTATTGGTTCGAACGCTGCGAAACCGAGACACCGCGCACGCCTTCCGGCGGATAACGCGTTGCGGCAACGGCCTTGCGCGCCTCGTCAGCCGACTGAACGAAGGGAACCAGAAAGTTGTAGAAGCCTGAATCCAAAAGCCGCTTGATGACCACCGTGTCATTCCACTGCGGGCGGACGACAGGCGCTGACGGACTGTCCTTCAATGCCATGAGCTGAGGAATGAGGGTCAACACATCATTGGGTGCGTGCTCGCTGTCCAGAAGGATCCAGTCGAACCCGGCATGGCCCAGAACCTCGGTCGTAATCGGGCTGCCAAGCGCCGACCAGCAGCCGACCTGCACTTTCCTTCGCAACATATTTTGGCGGAAACCGTTGGGTATTCCCTGGTATGGCTGTGTGTTGCTCATTTTACGCCCCTTCTCTTGCTTGGCTTTCTGCCCGGATACTCTGCCGCTCCACCCGTTTTTGTTTACGGACAGAGCGGCAAAGGCATGCCCGATTATTTTGCAATCGCGCCCTTGAGTTCAAAGCGGTGAATGTTGCCGACCATGAAAACCATGGCCAGGATGGCGACGGCCGCGCTGGCACCGACAAAGACAAGTGCGCTGTTAAAATTACCGCTGGCCTGAACCAGGTAGCCGATAATGATGGGCGTGATGATGCCGGCTGCATTGCCGAATGTGTTGAACAGGGCGCCCGAAAGCCCGCCGGCTTCCTTGGGCGAGGTGTCGGAGACCACCGCCCAGCCGAGTGCGCCAAATCCCTTGCCGAAAAATGCCAGAGACATGAGGGCAATGATGACAACATTGGAATCGACGTAATTGCAAAGCATCATCG
This sequence comes from Martelella mangrovi, assembly GCF_040545495.1. NCBI lineage: Bacteria > Pseudomonadati > Pseudomonadota > Alphaproteobacteria > Hyphomicrobiales > Aurantimonadaceae > Martelella > Martelella mangrovi. The sequence goes on along the minus strand of NZ_JBEPLY010000010.1, from coordinate 8,567 downwards.
CCATCGCCAGCACCATCCCGATGATGATCGGAATCTTGCGGGCAAGTGAAAGCGACATGCCGGCCTTGATCAGACGGTCGGATACCCAGCCGCCCAGCAGGCCACCGGCAAATCCGCAGATGGCGGGAAGAGCGGAGACAGCACCGGCCTTCAGGATGGTCATGTGACGGGCGACAACCAGATAGGTCGGGAACCAGGTCAGGAAGAAATAGGTCAGGGTGTTGATGCAGAACTGGTAGATATAAAGGCCAAGCAGCATTCTCGAACCCAGCAGCTCTTTCAGACATTTGGCGGTGTCGACATGCTGTTGGGACGCAGCGCTCTTCTTCTTGGCGTCCAGATCGACAAGGCCACCGCCCTCGCGGATATAATCCAGCTCGGCAGCATTGGCGGAAGGATGATCCTTCGGGCCGTAGACGATCTTGTTCCAGAACAGCGCCAGCAGAATGCCGATGCCGCCGATGATGAAGAAAGCGGCCTGCCACCCGTAATAGTGAACGATCAGACCGATGATCGGCGAAAAGAATGCCGTGCCGGCATATTGGGCCGAGTTGAAAACGGCTGATGCAAAGCCGCGCTCCTTGTCAGGAAACCAGGCCGACGTGATGCGGCCGTTGGCGGGGAACGCCGGCGCTTCGGCCACGCCGACAAGCAGGCGGAGCACAAAAAAGGCGATCACGGCGGCTCCACCGGCCAGAAAGCCTACGGCCCCTTGCAGAACGGTGAATACGGACCAGAGGGACAAGGCAATGAAATAGGTCTTTTTGGAGCCCAGATGATCCAGCAGCCAGCCACCGGGCAATTGCGCCAATACGTAGGACCAGGCAAAGGCCGAAAAGATATAGCCCATGGAAACGCTGGAAAGCCCGAGCGTCTGCTCGATATCCGGCCCGGCAACCGAAACAACGGCCCTGCAGGCAAAGTTGACGATCGTGACGCCGAACAGCATCAGCAATATGAGCCAACGAATATTGGTTGGTCGCGTACCGGCTGAAACCGGCCCCGGCGTGGCGGTTGTTTCGGACATCTCCGAAATCCTCCCTGTTGGTGTCGTGATGAGCCTGACTGTCATAACCTCACCAAACAATCAGGCCTGTTTGACGCGAACTTTCTCCCAAATGACGGGACGGTCAACCACGATGTAGACCACAAAGCAGATCAATCGATCATTTTCGCTTTTCTGTTTCATATTGTGGGAAACGTGTTATTCTGTGCGGGAAAGAGGAGCTGGAAATGGACGTGATCGAACAAAAGCCGAAACGCGACGCACGTGCGCAGGATGTCAAAGGCGCCGGTTTGCTGACAAAGGCCTGCGATATTCTTGATCTCGTCGGCCGCTCGCCCGGACGGTTGGCCTCAAAAGATCTGGTCGAGGCAACGGGATTGTCGAAATCGACCGTCTACCGGATTGTCTCGGCCTTGAGCACACGCGGCTTTCTCCGCACGGATCAGGCAACCGGCCAGAAACTGCTTCTTGGTTTTCATATGCTGGATCTTGCGCAAAGCGCATGGGGTGAGCAGGATCTGAGCACGATCGTCGCCGACGAGCTGCGCAGGCTTCGTGAAATGACGGGCGAAACGGCGTATCTGGCAGCCCTGTCCGGAAACCAGATGGTTTCGATATCGAAATCCGTCGGCGCTCACGAAAACAGCTCGACTGCGGCGATGGGGAAAACCAAGCCGGTCTACGCCACCAGCCAGGGCAAGGCCGTGCTGGCGTTTCTGCCCCAGCGGCAACTGGATCATATCCTCTCGACGCTGACGTTCGAGCCGATCACATCCCATACGATTACGGACAAAAATGCGCTCAGATTGCGCCTCAACATCGTGCGTCAGCGCGGATTTGCCATCGACGACGAGGAAAACATCCCCGGTGTGCGGTGCATCGGCGTGCCGCTTTTCGATGCCAATGGCGTGCCGGTTGCCGCGATCAGCGTTTCCGGACCGACCTATCGCATGACGATGGAACGCGCCGAACAACTGGCACCGGAACTGATCGAGGCCGGCAAGCGCGCAAGTCTGCTGATTCAGGATCACAAGGCCAATGCCGAGCAGCCGAGCCATAGCGACATACACCCTGTCGGAAACCCGGCTTTTCACGGGGACAAGCCCCTATGGAGAAACCGCGAAGCCTGCCTTTATTGGGTCGACCGGCTGGCGCCGGCAATCTATGCGATGCCGGAGGATGAGCAACCGGTGCAGATTGCCACGACGCCGGGACCGATCGAGCATGTGATCCCTGCTCGCAATGGCGGCATCAATCTTGTATGCGAAGGCGTCTGGTACCATGCCCGTCTGGGGGGAATGTGCGAACGGATTGACCGGCCCTACTTCGAACACGATTCTGCTTTTGCCGCCGGCCCCAACGGCGCTGTCTGGACTTGCCGCGAGGCGGACGGCGCCTGGGAAATCGGACAGATATCCGCACGTGGAGCCTTCACGCCGGAATGGACCGTTGCGCATGCGGCCACAAACATGGCCTGGAGTTTCGACGGCAAACTGCTTTATGCGCTCAACAGCGAGGAAGGCATCATCTATGAACTGGTGCACGGCCGGCGGGCGCCCATGGTGCTCTGCCGCATTCCGCGTGGCGCGGGCACACCATGTGCTCTTGCCGTCGACAAACTGGGCAGGCTCTGGGTTGCGCTGCGCGATGGCTGGAGCGTGATCAGGCTTGATGAAAGCGGTGAGGTGGAACAGATCCTGGCATTGCCCGTACCGCGACCCACCGGACTGACCTTCGGCGGCAGCGACGGCGCGACCCTTTACATCACAACCGAACGGCTTGGCGTCGCCCAGGACATTCTCAAAAATGCTCCGCTATCGGGCCACCTCCTGACGGTTCAAATCGACGTATAAACAGATGGCCGCAGTTTCCGCGAAGACGGAAGCGGCCCTCTCTTCAGCCTGCTAGCTGAGAACGATTTGCCGTGATGCAGCGTGGTCCGGTCGCCGACTGGCATGCTGAGCGTGACGGCTATATTGCCTGCCTGACAATCCATCTGTCGCACCGTGAAAGCCGGATCAGCCACATCCATTTCCACCAGCGTCTACCGATGCGTGCTTCGCCTCCTTTGACGCATGGGCCGGGCTGGTCTGTTTCACGCGCTGTCTCCCCCCTCCCATGCGCTGAACCAACCCAAATCGAAAATAAACCGCAATTTGACAGGTAATCGTTTACATAAATCAAGGTCAGCCCTCAAACAAACATGTAAACGTTTACCTCACGAGGAAAACAACACGATGCAGGGCATGCCTTTTGCAGTTCGTGCGCAATGGAGGCAGTTCATATGGCCAGTTACCCAACGCTGAAGTTTGGCGTCATCGGGATCGATCACCGACACGTGTATGATCAGGTCGCAAGCCTTTTGGAGGTGGGAGCGCAATGTGCCGGATATTATTCAAACGGCGATGTATCCACACTGCCGGGATTTCAGAAACGGTTCCCGGATATTCAGCGCGTCGACGATCCTCGCCGTCTGCTCGATGACCCTTCTATCCATCTGATCGTTACAGCAGCAATTCCCTGCGACCGCGCGGACATCGCCATTTCGGCCATGCGCCACGGCAAGGATATCATGGTGGACAAACCCGGCGTCACGACATTCGAGCAGTTGGAGGCTGTTCGCAAGGTCCAGAAAGAAACCGGCAGGATTTTCACAGTCAATTTCACGGAGCGTTTCGAGGTCCGCGCCGTCTCGCGGGCAACGAAACTCGTTCGCGAAGGCAGGATCGGCAAGGTGCTTCAGACCGTCGGCCTGGGGCCGCACCGTCTCAACCGGCACCTTCGGCCGGACTGGTTCTTCGATCCGGCCAGATATGGCGGGATACTGACCGACATTGCATCGCATCAGATCGACCAGTTTCTCCATTTTACCGGTTGCGACGATGCCCGCATCGTGACCTCACGCTATGGCAATCTCGCTCATCCGGACCTGCCCGGCCTGCAGGATTTCGGCGAGCTGATTTTGTCGAACGGTCCAGCCAGCGGCTATATCCGGGTCGACTGGTTCACGCCCGATGCGCTTGATAGCTGGGGAGACGGAAGGCTCACGATCCTCGGCACAGAGGGATATATCGAGCTCAGAAAATATATCGATATCTGCGGCCGGAGCGGCAAGGACCACCTGTTCCTCGTCAACAACGAGACGGCGGAATACATCGACTGCTCAAGCGACGAACTTCCCTACTATACGCACATCCTGCACGACATTTTCGACCGCACCGAGACCGCAATGACCCATGCGCACGGCTTCAAGGTCTGCGAGCTGGCGTTGCGCGCCCAGGAGAACGCCGAAGTCATCAATGAAGGAGGCATGTGACATGACAGACGTTGGTAAAGACAAGGTCATCGGCTTTGGACTGATCGGCGCAGGCATGATCGCCAACTATCATGCAAGGGCAATCGCGGGACTGGCGGCTGAAGGCTGCAAGGTCCGCCTCGCCGGCGTTGCCGATTTGTCGTTGCAGTCTGCCGAACGGCTTGCCGAAGAGCATCATATCCCGTTTTTCACAGACGACGTCGAAGCGCTGCTTGCACGCGACGATGTGGATGTCGTGTGCATCGTCACACCGAGCGGTGCGCATCTGGAACCGGCGCTTCAGGCCATTGCGGCGGGCAAACACCTCGTTATCGAAAAGCCGCTCGAGGTTACCGTTGAGCGGGTAAACCGTCTGCTGGATGCCGCCGATCAGGCCGGGGTGCTCGTCGCCGCGATCTTTCAGGGGCGTTTCGGCATGGCCGCCCGGACCATCAAGCAGGCCATCGATGCCGGACGTTTCGGGCGCCTTGTTCTGTGCAGCGCTTATGTGAAGTGGCACCGCGCCGCGGATTATTACAAGGGCTGGAAGGGTTCGCTCGCGCTCGATGGCGGCGGCGCAGTGATGAATCAGGCCATTCATGCGGTCGATCTGCTGCAATGGCTCGCCGGCATGCCTGCGGAGGTCTCCGCCTTCACGACCCGCCGGGTCCATCTGCAGATCGAAGCCGAAGACACCTGCTGCGCCACCTTCCGATACGAAAACGGTGCTTTGGGCACGCTTGAAGCCACCACCGCCGCCTATCCCGGCTGGGAGCGGCGGGTCGAAATCTGCGGCGCGTTCGGCTCGGCCGCGCTCGAAGATGACCGGATTGTTCGCTGGGATTTTCAGGACCCCGTGCCGGATGACGCGACCATCCTCTCGGACAACCGGACTGGCGCCGGTTCCGGGGCCGGAGCCCCGGACCAGATCAGCCATGAAGGTCATCAGAAACAATTGCGGGAAGTCGTTGACGCGCTGCGCGGCAAAAAGCCGCTGAGCGTAACAGGCCGGGAAGCTTTGAAAACGGTCGCCCTTGTTCGCGCAATCTACGCATCGGCTGAACAGAATTCACCCGTTCAGCTCAACAACTTGTAATCAAACACTTAATTGGTGAGGAGAATTATCATGACTGTGAGCACTGACAGCGCAACACCATCGTCAGTCCCCTGGTGGCGCCTGCTTAACCGAGGCCACTGGGTGGTCTTCTTCCTGGCAGCGATGGCCTGGCTCATCGACTGCATGGATCAGCAGATCTTTAATATCTCCCGCGATGCCGCGGTCGCCGATCTGGTCGATAAATCGCTGGCCATCGAATACAGCCCGTATACGACATCGATCTTCCTCGTTGGCTGGGCCATCGGCGGCATGATCCTCGGTTCGCTCGGCGACCGCTACGGTCGCGCCCGCGTCCTGTTTTTCGCGGTGTTGATGTATGCCGCCTGCACGGGGCTCAGCGCCGCATCGACCGGCTTCTGGGACTTCAGCTTTTACCGGTTCATAACCGGCATCGGCGTCGGCGGTGTTTTCGGCCTGTCGGTTGCGCTGGTCGCCGATTCCATTCCCGATGGCGCACGCGCCCAGTCACTTGGCGTGCTTCAGTCGCTTTCGGCTTTCGGCAACATCACCACCGGCCTTGTCGGCATGGGTATCGGCGCCCTGGCAATCCGCGGTCTTCTGCCCTTCCACCTGGCGACATGGCAGGTCCTGTTCATCATCGGCGCCTTCCCGGCCCTGATCATTCTTCCTTCGCTGTTTCGTCTGAAGGAGCCCGAAAAGTGGGTCAAGGCCAAGGCTGAAGGTGAACGCAAGGGCATCAAGTTCGGCTCGATCAAGACCCTCCTCAGCCATCCGACCTGGCGCAAGAATGCCTGGCTCGGCATGATCGTCAGCAGCGCCGGTATTGTGGGCCTGTGGGGCATCGGCAATTTCGCACCCGCAATTGTCCGCTCAATCGTCGATACCCATCTGGCAAATGCCAATCTGACGGCAGAGGCCATGTCCAGCGAGAAGGCCTATTGGGCGGCGGTCGGCCTGTTGCTGCAGACCACGGGCGGTTTCTTCGGCATGCTTGCCCTGTCGAAGTTCGCCCAAGTGAAGGGTCGCCGCGCCGCAGCAGCCCTCGCTCTGCTGCTGTCGTTTGCCACGACGGTCATGGTGTTCAGCTTCATGCGCACCACCAGCCAGATGTACTGGATGCTGCCGATCATGGGCTTTGGCCAGTATTCGATTTTCGGCGTCTATGCCGTCTATCTGCCTGAGCTGTTTCCCACCAGCCTTCGAAGCACGGGCGTAAGCTTCTGCTACAATCTGGGCCGGCTGATCGCCGCAACGGCGCCGTTCACCATCGGCCAGATCACCCGGAGCCTCGGCGGCAATATCGAGGCCTTCAGAACCGGCGGCATCATTGTCAGCATGGTTCTGCTCATCGGCATCGTTGTCCTGCCCTTCCTGCCGGAAACGATGAACCGACCACTGCCGGAAGAGTGATCGTCGCTCCCGGCAACATGTGCCACCCCCGATGACGGGGATGGCACTCTGTCCCGCGCACTTTATCCGGAAGAACGCGACGCTCCAAACACCCGGTTCTTTTGAAGAAAGATGAAACCGTCATTCCTCTGACAAGCCACTTTTTTCCCGTCCGCCCGGGCTCCGGTCGTTTCCGGAGGAAATGCGCAATGACAGGTCAACTTGAAAAAAAATCTGCTATTTTGGGTGTCGCGAGTGATAAAACCGGATGCCCCTGATGACCAAAAAGGCCCCCACGATAAAAGACGTTGCCAGAAAATCCGGCACGTCAACAGCCACGGTCTCCTACGTCTTCAGCGAAAAGGACCGCTACATCAGGCCTGAACTGCGCGAGCGCGTGCTGCAGGCCGCCGAAGAGCTGGGCTATGTCAAGAACGCCGTGGCCAGCAGTCTCAAGGGCAATCCCCGCGGCATCCTCGCGGTCATCATTCCCCAGTTCAGCAACAACTTCTTCACCGATATCTGCGCGGAAATAGAATCCGTGGCGCAAAAGGCGGGGTTCGTCGTCATCATCTGCAATACCGATGACAGCGTCGAGCAGGAAGAAAAGATCGTCAAACGGCTGGTTTCACAGAAGATCGACGGCTGCATCATCTGTCCGGCGCTGTCCACGTCGAAGAACATCAAGACGCTCGACATTCACAATATTCCCTATGTCGTGCTGGAGCGCGACCTCGAAGGCGAGACCCCCGATTTCGATTTCGTCGGCCACGACAATTTTCAATCCGGCTATCTCGCCACGAAAACGCTTCTGGATGCCGGTCACAGAAATATCGCGTTCCTCGGCTGGACAACGCCGATCGCGAATTTGCGCGACCGGCTGTCCGGATACAAGGCAGCTCTGGATGAGGCAGGCATCGCGGTCAACGATGACTGGATCCTTCTCGACAACCTGTCGGAAGATGCCGGCAAGAGAATGGCCGCAAGGCTCCCCGTCGACAAAGTGACCGCGATGGTTCTCGCCCATCACTACTACATGGCGAAAGGCACGCTTCTCGGGCTGCAAAAGCGCGCGCTCCGATATCCCGAAGACCTCTCCATCGTGCTGATCGGAACACCGGAATGGCGCGACCTTGTCCACCCGAGCCTGACCTGCATCAAGCGTCCGGAAAAGGAAATGGGCCGGGCCGCGGCATCTGTCTTGCTGAAAAAGGTGAAAAAGCCGCTTTATAGAGAAAAAAGGCACGTCTTTCCGGTCGAATTCATGACCGGCTTGTCTGTGAGGGATATGCCCGGATAGCGATGCTTGCGCCGACAAATTGCGTGAAGTTGAAATATAACTCTCGTACTTCAAATGAGATTCCGAAGCGAATTTCTTGCGCTCGGATCGGGGCGCGTTGGAAAGCGTAACAAACTACCCTTTTTTGGGCTAGCTGAACGAAAAGTCCGAATGATAGGCCTCTCTTCACCTTTGAAATCAGGAGGGAAGAATGGCGTCAGTAGACATCTGGGGCTTCAAGGCCGGGCTCTCGACCGATGGTAGGACGATCTGGCCGAAGCCGATCAAACGTGAAGCCGTGCGTCGGGTTGGCGCGCCATCGGGCATTACCCTACTGCCGTACAGATACTGCGCTGCGGATATAGTCCCGCAAAGTAGAGCGGACGCCGTCACAGTTCAGCTGCTTTATCCATTTTGTGAAGCACGACTGTCAACGGCGGTGTAAAAACCGGCCGCGGGGCGGAGCAAAAGTCGGCCACTTTGGACGCAGGCATGAGGGCCGCGGGAGGGCGTAGCCCGA